>CAKSVK010000321.1 GCA_934502905.1 uncultured Chitinophagaceae bacterium | reverse complement strand
GGCTACTGTTGAAGCTCATTGAAACGATCAGCAAGGAAAAAAACTGATAATTAAAACGATTATAATATGACTCTTCTATTTGTCAGCTTACCGGAAATCATTTTAGCGTTGACTCCGTTGGTGCTTTTCCTGGGTTTCACCGCCACCCTATTGTATGTCATTTATAAGCTTGTTGATCGCTGGGTGGACAGAATGGTCAACGTACGCCGGGAGCAAAATGCGTTGTTGGCAAAATTGTTAGATAATATGGAGAAGAAAAATGTTAGCGAGGGTGCAAAGTGACCAGCATTCTGCTGTTGGATATTAAAGAAACTACGCAAGACAAATGAGGAACCCGAAATCGCATAGAGATGAGATTATCTTGGCCATCTCATGATAAGCCAATCAGTGCTTTTTGGGCAGGTGTTGATAAACTTAAAAGCCACGTTGAGAATGAGTTTAACGATTATCTCAAATCAAAAAAGAGACAGAAGAAAAAGAGTTAGATTAACGCCAATTCAATCGAGGATTTGGAGTAATTCTCCAAAAATGTTTGTTCTACCAGATTGACCCGTTTGGGCTTTTGGAGCAACCGGATGGCACTATCATAGGCTTTATATAAATTCTGTTTTCTAGGTTTGGCAAGCAGTACGTCAAAGGTATAATTCTTTTCAAAGGCTACCGTTTCCAGATCCAGGAACTGACCATAATACTGATAAGCTTTGCGTGTAATCACATCCTGACGGCTCAGGTCAAAACTAACCGGTTTAACAAGATGCAAGGCATCTTTGCTGCGCCATGCCACATCGAACTTTACACTGGTAGCTGGCCGCGGCTCAACCGTGTAATCCTGCTGAAAACGGCTATCATTATTGATAGCGAAATCTTTTCCGGAATACAGCTTCAGGTATTTTCGGTATTTAGACAGAAGATGGCTTTCGTCTATCTGCTTCTTGCCTTCCTGATATTGGAATACCGAAAAATACAGATTGTACAGCTGGTTTTTTATATGATCAATATTGTCAGTGTACAATACCGATGAGCGGTAATGCCCAAACTGCAACGCAGAGGAATCGGCCGGCAAAAACTCGCTTTCAACGAATGTTTGCAAAGATCGACCGATATGTTGTTCACTGAAAAATTCCGGACTGCTATTAAGTTCTGCTATCCGCCTGTTAAAATACCGGAAATATCCCTTAATGGTCTTTTCAGGTATAACCGGATAGGCAAAGCGGAGGCGGATCAATCTTTCGGGATAGAGAAACGCCAGATGCCGGTGGGTTGGAAAATATACAATAAGGCCAATATTCATCACTTCACCCAGTAATTGGGAGTGATGGTATTGCAGAAGGCCGTATTGATAATTATTTGCATTCATGATATGATTCCCAACAGCATATTTTAAACTTATCCGGTTATTTCGTGGAACCTCCGGCACTCATATAACCGTCAAAACGTATAGGCAATAGCTTGTTCAAAGTTTGGCTTCAATAGTCAGCTAATATAGAATTATTTAGCCTGACTTAA
>CAKSVK010000320.1 GCA_934502905.1 uncultured Chitinophagaceae bacterium | reverse complement strand
CTGTAAGATTTGTTGACAAACTTCCTGCTAAAGTTGAAAATAACATCCATTCTAAAACTTTTAAATAGTCAACCCTTAAAAAGCCAGTTTAATTTTAGATTTGTTTATCAAATTCTGTAAGCTTAGGATATTCCCTATATTTTTCAAGAGCAGAAAAAAGGATTTTTTCCATTTGTTCATCATCCTTTTAAAGTTGAAAGCGGCAGCAACCATCATAATATTGATGTTATCGCCAAAGATCCCTTTGTAGAAGTTTCGAATCAGGCGTAGGTCTGATTTAAGATGTCCGATAACTGGCTCTATTGCTGCTCTTTTTCGATGGGCTTGCTTGAGTTTTTGCTGTTGGTATTGACTTTGTCTTTTGTTGAAGGGTTTTGGGATTTGTATTTTTGTGTCGCCAATCATTGATTTTCCCCGATAGCCCCGATCTACGCTGGCTGTTTTGGGTGATTTTCCAGTAAGTGCCTCCACTTGTTGCAAGGCAGGCTCTAAGGTATGTCCGTCATATTCATTCCTAAAACCCATAGCTCCTACAATCACTCCGCTTAGGTTGTAAACAATTGAGACCTTGTTGCCAAACTCATATTTCTTATGTTCCTTACCTTTGGAGATGCATTGAACATCAGGCTCATGGAGCGAATAGATCTTCTTTTTACTGTTTCTTGTTTGAAGCAGGACTTGTTTGAAAAGCGACAGCTCTTCTCCATACAGCCCCTGAGCTAATTTACGTTCCAACTCCCTGACCAACCTACCGGCAATAACCTTCACTTTTTTATCCGCCCGTATAGCTTTCTTCTTGTTCCTGGGGTGGTTCCTGAAACGCTGCTGGACACCTAAGCCCTTTAATATCCGTTTATAACTCTGGCGGAGGACCACACCCTCTTTATCCGCTATCTGATGACATTTTTTGATGATTTTTCTATGCAGTTTGGAGTCGGTGGGAAAGGAGATGTTCTTCTCCTGTACGGTGGTATCAACATTCACATCAGGATGGTTCGAATCATCTCCGTTGATACGGATGCTTTCTTTCAATATCAAGGCTATCCCTTCCTCTCCGATACGCTTACGGAAATGGACCAGCTCGCTTGCTTCACAGGGAACCCCGGGAACAAAACTTTTCTCGCCACAGAAATATTGGTAATAATTGTTCTCCGCCCATTGTTCAACCACACTTTCGTCTGAAATATTGCGGATATGCTTCAACATCAGCAAACCGACCATCAACCTAATGGGTTTGGCCGGACGACCATTATCCTGACAATAAAGAGGCTGAAAAGCATCTTCAAAAGACTTCCAATCAACTTTGTTTGCTAAAATATACAAGGGGTGCTTCTGGCTTAAAGTGTCGTCAAAGCTGGAGAAAAAACCTATTTGGGAAACGTTCTTTTTCTTAGAAATCATACAGATTAGTTTGCAAGTTTTATGATCTCAATATACAAATTCCTGCAATCTAAATCAAGATTTTTCATATATAATTATCTATATGTCAAATAATTAAATAGTTTTTAAAGGTCGACTAAATAAAATGAAAGTATTTTATCAGTTGGGGCTGGAAAAGCTGAAACCTACAAAATCAGATTCAGTTTTGT
>CAKSVK010000319.1 GCA_934502905.1 uncultured Chitinophagaceae bacterium | reverse complement strand
GCCGATGTTACCGACCTGAATGGCGAAGTAAGAAGTGGTGAAGAAACTGTTTCGGTAGGTTACAAGTCTTTATTGCTGAAAGTAAATGTGCCGGATAAAATGCCGGTTGACAGTATTAAGAATATTTCTGTCCGCACCGAGAACATGGCAGGCAATTTTGAAAAAGCAAATGTAACCATCAGCATCAGCAAATTGCAGGCAGAGCAACGTTTGCTGCGCCCGCGCTATTGGCAGCGCCCCGATCAGTTTGTAATGAGCAAGGCCGAATACATTCAGAACTTCCCGAACGATATTTACGATAATGAAAACGACCCCAAATCATGGCCGGTTGAAGCCAAGGTGCTGGAACAAAGCGCCAGCACGGATTCAACGGGAAAGATAGCGCTGAACAAAACCAATTTTGCCCCGGGATTCTATATTATTGAAACCACTGCAAAGGACAAAGACGGCAAAACGATCGTCGATAAACAATATGTCGAATTACTCGATACCAAACAGGCTACGCCTGCTTACCCGCAATACCTTTTCACCAAAGCGCCTGATGCTATTGAACCGGGCGAAAAAACGGATATTAAGATCGGTACCAGCGCGGATCATTTATTTGTAGTAAAAGGCATCAGCAAACAGGACACGAAATATGATTTTGTAAAACTTGACAAGGAAACCAGGACCGATAATTTTGACGCAACAGAAGCTGACCGTGGTGGTTATGGAGCAAGCTACATGTTTGTGAAGCACAACCGTTTTTTTCAAAGTAATAATACAGTGCCCGTACCCTGGACGAATAAGGATCTGAAAGTGGAATACAGCACCTTCCGCGATAAAACCTTGCCAGGCGCTGAAGAAAAATGGACGGTAAAAATTTCAGGTTATAAAAATGAAAAGGTGGCGGCGGAAATGCTGGCAAGTATGTATGATGCATCGCTCGACCAGTTTTATCCACATCAATGGAATAAGCCGGGTCTCTGGTATAATTATTATAATACAACGCAGTGGAACACTAATAACAATTTTGCAGCAGCGCATGCTAACGTGGAAAACTCAAACCAGTTTGACTATAAAAATTTTGATAAGAGGTATGATTGGTTGTTTTCACCTGTTGCAATTAGGATGGTTGAGGAATTAAAAGAGACAAGGATCGGTACAATTAACCAGGAGGGAGTAAGAGACTTAGCAATGGCCGCACCGCGAGCTAATATGGATGACGCGGTAGTTGTAGGTTATGGTATGCAAAAAAAAGCAGCTATCACAGGAAGTGTTGCTGCGGATTCCTCAAATGATAACCAGTCACAAGTATCACACGGTTCTGAAACCCAAATACGCCGCAACTTTAATGAAACGGCTTTCTTCTTCCCCGATTTAAAAACAGATAAAGATGGTAACATTAGTTTTTCCTTTACCATGCCGGAAGCATTAACAAGGTGGAAGTTCCAGGCATTCACACATAGTAAAGACCTTGCAGTAGGTTACAGCAGTAAAGAAATTGTTACGCAAAAAGACCTGATGGTGCAGCCAAACGCGCCACGCTTCCTCCGCGAAGGCGATAAAATGGAATTCAGCAGTAAGATCGTTAACCTTTCTGCGAATGAAATTACAGGCGTTGCAACCCTGCAGCTTTTTGATGCCGCAACCAATGAACCTGTTGATGGCTGGTTTAAAAATGCCATACCTCAGCAATACTTTACTATCGCTGCGGGTTCAAGTGAAGCAGTGAAG
>CAKSVK010000318.1 GCA_934502905.1 uncultured Chitinophagaceae bacterium | reverse complement strand
CAAATGCACCTTCTGATGCACAAAAATTTGGATGGGACGCGACTACAAAAGAACTGATATTGGTTATGCATTTTGTGCCGGGAAAAGAATACAAACTTTTGACTAAGCATGGCCAATGGCAACCGCAGTACGGGGGTGTTCCTGCAACAGGAGGAACAATGGCCGTAAATACCGGCGCCCCGGGTGAATCCGATCCCGCAGGTATACCTACTCCGGCGGTAGAAGGTGATTACGAACTAAGGGTAAATCTGGACACCAGGAATCTAAAAGTTGAAAAAAAATAAACACTTTAAATAATTTTCGATGAAAAATTTTTTATCATACATTTTTATTGGGTCTGTTTTTGTTATGGGCCTTATGGCTTGTCATAAAGCTGAAGACCTGCCGTATTATGAAACAGGTAATGCCAGCCAATTGTCAGCTTCAACTGCTACTATAAACGTCACTGAGGCAAATGCCTTGCAAGATTTGGTGACATTTAATTGGACGGATCCGGGTTTTGCTACCGACACATCAAATTATAAATACGTGGTGGAAATTGCACCGAAGGGAACTAATTTCGCTAACCCCGTAAGTTATACTGTGAATACCGCAAAGTCTTTGTCTGTAACCGGTACTGACATTAATAACATGCTTATAAAATGGGGTGCGAACTATGGAGCAGCCACAGATCTTGAAGTACGTGTAAAATCTTCTTATGCTAATAACAACGATATGAAGATTTCGGAAGTTATAAATATCAAAGCCTCTGCTTATGCGGTTCCATTTACTTTGTCTGCTACGGCAACAGGCCCGTTTGCTCCCACACCTCAAACAAAGGATGATATCCTTACCACTTTATCCTGGACAGCGCCGGACTATGGTTCTTCCACAATCACTTATTCACTTGAATATGTAAAAACAGGTACCGGCTTTGCAAGCCCCAATGTTATTACACTTCAGGTACCGGATTCGTTGCAAAAATCTTTAACGGCTATGGAATTGTATCAAATGGCCAATACAGCAGCTATTGCCTTAAATACAACAGGCTCGGTAGATGTAAGGGTGAAAGCAACGGTGAACGGTACAGGCCAGGTATCTTATTCAAACCCGGAAACTTTAATGATTTCTCCGGTAGAGATGACACTATATTTATATGTAGCTGGTGGTTTTCAAAGTGCAGAGCCCTACAAAAAGCATCTTCCCGCAGATAATAACTGGGGTTGGGATCCTGCAACTGCACCTAAATTAGCATCTACCGATGGTGTAAATTATGAAGGTTATATCTGGGTTCCTGCGGATGTTGATCGTGGCTTTAAATTCGTCAAAGGCCCCGATTGGTCCTATGGTGATAATGGTGGATCTTCTGGCCAAACGATCACTGTTGATGGAAAGAATTATACAGGGGGCTATTTGAACAGCGGGGATAATCTAATGTGGCCTTCAACGGGGAAATATTATCTCGTTAAGGTGAATATGAATGATAAGTCATGGTATGTTTTTGAAACAACATGGGGATTGATTGGCGCGGCTACTCCAGGTGGTTGGGACAACTCCAGTCCTATGACCTATGACATAACTCTTGGCCAGTTTGGTAAATGGAAAGCAGCAACAACATTTACTTCAGGCGAATTCAAATTTCGCGCAAACAACGGCTGGGATATTAACTTAGGTGGATCCACTAATTTGACTTACGGAGGTTCAAATATTACTATTTCCGCAGGAACTAAAACAGTGCTGCTTGATTTAAGCGACCCGCTAAAATATACTTATACGATTCAATAAAAAGATGTTATAAATATTCAAAGACCGTCGTCCAAAAAGCGACGGTTTTTTTTTATTTGGCAGTTTTATAAAGTTGATTAAAAATCATATCAGAATTTTTGATTGGTTTTTGATACCCGAATTTCAACGGGTCTCTTCCTGCTTTAATAGCTTTTATACGATTTGTATCATAGTGAGATTAGCTCCTCGCCTGAATTAGGTATTGTTTCCGGGCAGCGCGTTGGTTAATATTGCAATTAAGTTTCTAAAAATCCTCTTTTTCTCTTAAACC
>CAKSVK010000317.1 GCA_934502905.1 uncultured Chitinophagaceae bacterium | reverse complement strand
CCATCAGGCAGCCGGTGGGACAAAGGCTGCACCATGGCTGGTGGAAAAACAAGGAAAGAACTACCACAGTCAACCCAAAGAAAATCATTCCATAGCCGATGATGTTGAAGGAGAAAAACATGAAGGGTTCCATATAGGCCAGCTCCGGACTGAAACCGGTGAGCAGGGCGCCGGCAATGAGGGTGAGGTAGAGCTCCCTGCTGCTGATCCCCCAAAAGCGACCCGGCAGTTTCCTTTTTTTGAAGGGAGAAAATTGATTGGTCAGCTCTTGCAAGGCTCCCATCGGACAGAGATAGTTGCAATAAAACCGGCGTTTTCCTGCCAGTCCAAGTGCCAATGCCAGACCAAATACCACGATGCTTTGCCACTGAACTCTCCAAACAAAGCCTTCGAGCAGCCAGCCGTTAATCTGACGAATCGAAAGCAGGTTGTTGAGTGTCAAACTCATAATGAGTATAACCATCACCAGATAAATCGCCCGGAATCCTGATCTACCCTTTTGATAAGCCATTATAACGGATGCTAATACCATGGCCAGAAAAAGCAGGTCTTTAAAAACAGACCAAAATTTCGGCTCAGTTGCCAGCGAAGCCTCTGCGTTCATCACATGGGCTGCAG
Organism: uncultured Chitinophagaceae bacterium; assembly: GCA_934502905.1. GTDB lineage: Bacteria > Bacteroidota > Bacteroidia > Chitinophagales > Chitinophagaceae > Agriterribacter. Next base: position 1,479 of record CAKSVK010000317.1, on the reverse strand, counting down.
TTTGTCTAACGCCTGCAATCACGGCCCTGCTTGTATGAGTGGCTCCCGAAACAGCATCAGGGTGCTGATTGATGGCGTTCTCAAGGCTGATTCCGTTCCATTGGCCGATAAACTTTTCACTGTAAATGGCTTCCACATAGTCGCCGGTTTCTTTGTTTGGCAGCACTATGATCATAGAGATGATTCGGTTTTGATCCACTCCAATCAAGAGAGGCACGATGCCCGCATAGCCAAACTCCTGTGAATAGTTGGATGAGAGATATACATTTCCGGTAAATTGTCCGTTTGCAGAAAAGGCTTCGTAAACGCCGTGTCTGTTGAGTGAAAATTGCCTTGCTTCAGGGTAAACCTGCTGAATTTCGGGTAATCCTACCTTGATATCAACGACCTCTTTTTTAAACAGAAAGTTTCTTCCGCCGCTGATGGCAATCGCTGCCAACAGCACAAACAGCAGGTAATAGTGATAAAATGCAGCATAAAGCCTGGTCTTTCGCATCGTTATGGAATGGATTCAGCAAATGAATTTGGCAAATTTCCACAAATGTAAGTCATCAAGTCTGAATGTAGCTATTTTGTCAAATCAACTTTTACAATTTCAAGAATATTTATTTTTTTTATAAAGTTGGGTTGAATGATGGTACTTTGTCTTAAGTTATTAATCTTTAGTCATTTGAGATTGTCTGAAGGTCGTGAATGCACAGTGTCTGCCAGCGTATCCTTACTTTTTTAATGATTGCTGGCAATAGATTAAAGTTCAATATTTTTTTTTGTAAAAGAAAGGTGCCTTACAGTTTGCGATATAAAATAGTTTTAATCGCAGTCTTCGGGTCTTTACGTTTTATGTTTGCCTTTTTTTGCCAAACATTCTTACCATTAATCCCAGCAATATAAAAGAGAACATCTGTCCAAAAGATGACCGGCCGTAAGAACCTTCAAATTCGCCGTTACTGTTTACCATCAACCAATCGGGGATCTTTTCACTTCTTTTTTCCTTTGGTATATAGCGCACATAGATAGATGACTTCATAATTTCTTCCCCCGTGGGCAGCGGATCTTTGTTGGAATAGGCCTCTGAAAAATTGTGTTCTATACTGTCAGTAGCACCGTCACGCATATAAGTAAGAACCATTTCAATGCCCACCATCCCTTTTCCTGACTTCGGTTTTACTTCAACAGATTTTACCGAAGCTTTCACTACGGTACTGGCCTCTCCATAGGATTTATCACGTAAGTACGACCGTACGCCGAAGAGACCGAAAATGATGCCGATTAGGATGAGTATGTTGCCGATTATGCGCATTAATATGTCTATCTATGGTGAACTAAATAGTGAAGTGCGAGGCATAGTCATGCCATGTATTTATAACTTTACTTCTGTTTTAAAATAGAAAGCTGCTGTACCTGTGTGCCTGTTTTCCTGCCCTGCACGGCTACATACATCTTACCCAGCAGGTATTTCAGCTTAACCACTTCTCCGAA
>CAKSVK010000316.1 GCA_934502905.1 uncultured Chitinophagaceae bacterium | reverse complement strand
GAGCAGGAGAAGCATATAGTAGATGCGAAACTCACAGCCATTGTAAAAGAACTGGATGAGCTGCCCGGGTATGAAATTTTTAAATTCATAGATGAAGCTGGCAATATCCATGACGTGAAAAGTAATGACCTGAACGCTTATATCCACACAGTAATGGGTGAAGAATTTTCGGCAAAGGATTTTCGCACCTGGGCAGGAACCGTAATAGCAGCGATGGCGCTGGATGAAATAGGCGCAGTGGAAGAAAAAGACCAAAAGAAATTAAAGAAAAATATTCGCGATGCGGTGATTGCCGTAAGCGAAAAGCTGGGCAATACTCCTGCCATTGCCCGCAACTCATACATAGACCCACGGGTTATTGACAATTACATGCAAGGCAGAACGCTCAGCAACTTCAGCAGAGAGGTAAAACGGCTCCTCAAAACAAATGAACAGCTCTCCCTGGAAGAATTAGGTGTACTGTGCCTGCTGAAAAAGCGCCTGAATAAAGAAGAATGACCCGCTCAGGATGCTTTACCCGTATTTGCAGAGATACTTTCTATCAACATCCTTACTTCCTCTTTAGTTCTATTTAATTTTTTTGATAAATGCTCCAACAGCTTTTCTGCATTATCCGGATCATAGGAAAGATCTTCGTCAGTAAGCCTGTAATTATTTTCTTTCAACAGTTCTTTTACCACTTCCCAGGGTTGCTGTAAATCTAATTTTGTTTTATTCATGGCATTTTAATTTAAGAAATTAGATAGCGTTAGTCTGCTGTGTATTACTTTTGAAAATATCCTGCCGGAATTCTTCAGCTGAAAGGAGCTTATGATTACCGGTGATACAAGCTGGCGCAGAAAGTACTGTTGTCCCGTATGCCCCATGTGGGGAAAAAATTGCGCGCCACCTCCTTTACCAGGCAAAAGGCATATCCCTGTTATTACCGTTTATAGCGAAAATTGCTCCAATTGTGAAACGGGCATAAAATTTTATTCTTTTTATATTGACCAGCTTTAAAACCTGGTCAGCCGGAATATGATGGTATGTAAATGCATTTATACAATATTGATGAGTCTGCTGGTGACACAAGCCACCTTTGCCCAGAAGGAAGATACCCTTATAGCTCCGGGAGATACGCTTCCCCCACCCTATGCCACGTCTTCCGCCACCAATTTCAGCAATGTGATCGGGTGGAAAGAAGGCGAAACTCCTGTAGCGCCGGAGGGATTCATTGTAACCAAATACGCCGATAGCCTTCAGAACCCGCGCTGGATGTATATGCTGCCAAACGGAGATGTATTGGTAGCTGAATCCAATACGCCTCATAAATTTTTTGAAAAGGTGGGCGCGGCTATTATAGGCGCCAACAAATCGAACGATATGCGTAAGAGCGCAAACCGGATAACGCTGTTACGTGACACCGATGGGGATGGCAAGCCGGATACACGCACTACATTTCTAAAAGACCTGAATTTACCTTTTGGCATGCTCCTGCTGAAAGATGCATTCTATGTGGCCAATACGGACGGACTTTGGATGTATCCATATAAAAACGGGCAAACCACCATTACTTCAAAGGGCAAAAAAATCCTGGACCTGCCGGCAGGTAAACATAACAGGCACTGGACCAGGAACATCATAGCCAATCCGCAGGGAACAAAAATATATATCGCTATTGGTTCCGGCAGCAATGTAGCAGAGAACGGACTGGAGGAGGATAAGGACAAAGCACGAATATGGGAGATCAATCCTGATGGCAGCGGTTTAAAAGTATATGCTTCCGGTCTTAGAAATCCTGTAGGAATGGATTGGGAACCGGTTACCGGGTCTTTGTGGGTAGCCGTTAATGAAAGAGACGAACTGGGTGATAACCTCGTACCTGATTATATCACGTCTGTAAAAGAAAATGGATTTTACGGATGGCCGTTCAGCTATTACGGGCAGCATCCCGATCCCAGGATCAAACCTGAAGAACAGGACAGCGCATTGGTCAGGCGTGCTGTTATCCCGGATGTTTCACTGGGCGCCCATACCGCTTCTTTGGGACTGGTATTTTACAGGCAGACAAAATTTCCGGAAAAATACCGGGGTGGTGCCTTTATAGCACAGCATGGATCGTGGAACAGGTCTGTGTTAGCGGGCTATTGCGTATTATTTGTGCCTTTCAAAAACGGATGGCCGGCCGGAAAGCCGGAAGCGTTCCTTACCGGCTTTATCGTAAATCCTGAAAAAGACGAAG
>CAKSVK010000315.1 GCA_934502905.1 uncultured Chitinophagaceae bacterium | reverse complement strand
TTACAGGAGTGGCGTAAAGACCCTGAAAATTGGTCGATTAGTTAATTGTTTATTAGTTAATTCGTCATTAGTTAATTCGTCGATACTATGTTTACCAATAAACTAATCCACCAATTAACTAATGACGAATTAACCAATCCACTAATAAACTAGTAAAAAAATGGCAACATTTAAAAATCAGATCGTAGTTACAAAACCGCTTGCTGAGGTATATGATTTTCTTGCAGACCTGAATAACCATGAAAAGCTCATGCCGCCAGAGGTAAAGGATTGGCAATCCTCTCGTGATCAAGCCAGCTTTTCTATACCATCCGTACCCGGATTATCTTTAAAAGTAGAAGACAGAGCTGAAAACCAACATATCCGGATCATCCCGGCGCAGAAAGCTCCTTTTGATATATCTCTTACCTGGCACACCGAAGCTATTGATGAAGAAGTAGCCGGTGATCAGGAAGAAACCCGTGTCTGGTTAGTTATTGAGGCCGAACTGAACATGATGATGAAAATGCTGGCATCAGCCGTTTTACAGAAATTGGTAAATGAGCAGGTAAACAACCTGAAAACAGCATTAGCGGGTTAAAATACATTTTACAACAACAATTTCGCTCGAACGTCATGTAGGCATATCAATGCAAATAAGTATATTTGTATCGCTATGCAACAGGCACATACAACAGGAAGGGAAAAGAGCACGCGCAACTTTGAAAATTTACTGCGCAGGAATAAGTTAAAAGTTACTCAGCCACGCATCAGCGTGCTGAATACGATATATAGCAAAGACACAGCCACATCACAGCCTGAGCTGGAAAAAGCAATTGGCAGTCATATCGACCGGGTTACCCTGTATCGTGTATTAGCTGTCTTTGAAGAAAAAGGAATATTGCACAAAGTGTTCGATCTGCACGGAACAGCTACTTATGCATTATGCTCATCCGAATGCTCCGAGCATAATCACCATGATGAACATATGCATTTCACCTGTAAGTTGTGCAACAGCGTGTATTGCCTGGATGAACTGCATTTGCCACCCGTCAAACTCCCGCCGGACTTTATACTTGACACGGTAGGTATACAGGTTACCGGTACCTGCAGCAAATGCAGTACCGGAAAAGGCCTTTAGCGGCTTCTGCCATGAATAAACGTCTTACATGGCTCCTGATCATTTTGTTGCTGTCTCTCGCTTTCTGGTATTCTCTGCCGTCTCCCCTTTTCCGTTCTCCGCTTTCTTTTGTGATAGAAGACAACAACGGCCAGTTGTTGGGAGCTTCCATAGCAAACGACGGACAATGGCGCTTCCCTGCAACGGAAGAGGTCCCTGAAAAATTCATCAAGTGTATTATTACCTATGAAGACAAACGGTTTTACAATCATCCAGGGATTGACCCATTAGCCATGTTCCGGGCCATCCGGCAGAATATAAGTAATAAGCGTATCATCAGTGGTGGAAGTACGATCAGCATGCAAGTGATCCGCCTGAGCCGAAACCGGCCGCGTACCCTGGGAGAAAAGCTTATAGAGATATACCTGACGCTACGGTTGGAGGTTGGATACCGTAAAAAATCCATTCTGGAACTTTATGCAGCTCACGCACCTTTCGGCAGCAATGTAGTCGGTCTGGAAGCAGCTGCCTGGAGATATTTCGGGCGGTCACCGCAGCAGCTTTCCTGGGCCGAATCCGCTACCCTGGCGGTACTTCCCAATGCGCCCGCACTGATACATCCCGGCAAAAACCGCGACCGGCTGCTGGTGAAACGCAATTTCTTACTGGACAAACTGGCCGCAAAAAAAATGATCGATAAACAGACAGCTGAATTGGCCAAAATGGAGCCATTGCCCGACAAACCGCACCCGCTACCGCAGCTGGCACCTCATCTGCTCGGCCGCTTCATCCGGGAACAACAGGCAACAGCGGAAGGTCTTAGCCGGCTGGAAACTTCCATTAACAGTATCTTACAGCAACAGGTGACGGATATTCTTCACCGTTACCAGGGTGCTTTCAAAGCCAACGGCATCAACAACGCTGCGGCCCTTGTACTGAAAACGGAAACCGGGGAAGCCCTGGCATACGTCGGCAATACTTACAATCCTGATGAGCCTGAACGCGAAAGCTACGTGGATATGATCACCTCCCTACGCAGTCCGGGCAGCACGCTTAAGCCCCTGCTATACGCGGCTATGCTGACAGATGGCTTACTCCTGCCCCACACGCTGATCCCTGATGTCCCCACTCAGATAGGGGGTTACAC
>CAKSVK010000314.1 GCA_934502905.1 uncultured Chitinophagaceae bacterium | reverse complement strand
TACGCTTTTCCATCACACGGTTTGATTTCAGGCGTTTTGTAAAAGAAAGACAGTAAGGTAAAGCCCAGTAACCAGAAGTACTCCCCCAAAGTATGTTCCATTTTTATATAAGGACTGTTGACCAGGTTCAATATTAACCCGCTCAGCAACAGAAGGTATATATAACGATATCTCCGTTCGTAGATCAAAATTGCCAGGAACAGGAGAAAAAACCATTGTACCGTATAATATTGGTACCTGTATACCGGCGAAAAAAAATCAGTTATCATATAAAAGCTGCTACCCAACAATAATAAAGGTATAAAGCTGTTTTTTTCTTTTGCCAATACAAAAAAGAATATGGCCAGCAATATAATCGTTGCCATTGCGCCAGTCGTCATTTGTAAAGGTGTCAGCTTTATATGAAATAAATTATAGGCTATTATAAAAAAATTACCGTGCTCGCTGTAGGTCTTAAACTCCTCAAATAATGTATTGGAAACGTTCCAGTCCCACCCTTCCCACAGTTGGTAGTCAGGATAGGGATAATTGTCCTGGGTAGCCGGCCCCAAACCCTGATGTATTTTTACCTGCTCCGATATGTTTTCATAATATGATTTCCAAAGAGCCGACTGCGTAAAGGAAGAGAATCCGATCAACAAAAGAAAAGATATCAAAAAAGCCCTGACAGCGGCGGGCTTATACCTCATTATTAATGCCAGGAACGGAAGGAATAATACAACCGTATTGGGACGGATCAATATCAATGCAGCTGATAAAATGCCCGCCACAGCAAACCACCATATTGAACCAGGCTTTTTCCTGAGGCTAAAAAAAAATAATGCAACCATAAACGGAATAACCAGGTATTGTTGCTTGGAAATAACCAGATCTGTCCAGGCTTCGGTATAGGTCAATGCCACAGCTAACACCACAACACACCATCGTTCAATATTATTTCTGGTAAAACAGGCTGCTATCCACGAAATAACAAATAATGCCATATATGAAAGCAACAGCCAAAGCGAAGTCAGATCTTTATATGGAATATCGGTTAAAGGATAGAGCAAAGTATGAAAAAACGGACTGGCCGTCATCCTGGAAGCTTTGAAAATATCAAAATTTGACGGCTCATAATAACGGACACCATCTGCAGGCTGCCATTTATAAAAATATGGATCCTTTCCGTCTTTTTGTAATCGGGCACCCACTACCCGGTTCCGCAAGTCTCCCGGGTGGCAGTTATTAGTGCGTATATCCCGTAAAACGGAGTTTGTAAATGCAACCAAAAGAAGGACGGAAAACAAGGCGGATAAAACACTCCTCATGGTTATAATTAATAATTTCGACCGAAGATAAATAAAAAACGCCCGCCCCTTACATCGCTCCGGCTTTCCCGGTAAACTGAGAACTATACTAGTGTCACGTCAAACATGAATTTTCATTTGAGGTCTCCCGCAGATTCCGCTGAATTCCGCAGATAATCAAAACCTTCTGCGCTTATTTGCAAAATCAGCGGGAAATATTAGCCGTCGTTTTATCGCTGACATGACACTAGGGCCTATAAAGCCTACCCCTGTCATTCGTTTTTACGACAGGTATCTGCTGATTCCACTTAGTCAGGCAAAGTATTGGCAATTCACCTTAAATTCACCGTTTAATTGATTGCCATGAACGAAAAATTCATTTCCAGAAGAAAATTTGTATCTACTGCTGCGGCCGCTGTAGCCGCATCTTCCCTGCTGGCCAAAGCCGGGGCGCAGGCCGGTCAGCCATCAGTATTAAGACATGCCTGTATCGGCGTAGGCGGCATGGGCTGGCACGATCTTCATCAGTTTAAAACCCATCCTGGCGTTAAAATAGTGGCGCTGTGCGACGTAGATACGAATAACCTGAAAAAGGCCGCAGAAGCCTTCCCCGATGCACGTACCTATGCCGACTGGCGGGAATTGCTGAAAAAAGAAAAGAACAATATTGATTCTGTCAATGTTACCGTTCCAGATCATAACCATTTTATCATAGCGATCCATTTTATGCGGGCAGGCAAACACATCTACTGCCAGAAACCCATGTGTCATGATGTAGCAGAAGTAAGAGCACTAACCAAAGAATCCATCAAAAGAGGGGTAGTAACCCAGCTCGGTACCCAGGTTGCTGCCAGTAAAGGAGACAGAACAGCTGTGCAATGGCTCAAACAAAAAGCTATCGGCAAAATAAAACATGCCTACCTCTGCTCCAACCGCAAAGGAGCGGTAGAAAATTACAGGCTGGAAGGCCCCAGAC
>CAKSVK010000313.1 GCA_934502905.1 uncultured Chitinophagaceae bacterium | reverse complement strand
GAACACGGCCGGGGTAACGAGCCGCCTGGTTGCGTGTCTCCACGCAACCTCACCCTGGATATTTGGCATACATGCCAAACGTTCGTACTTCCATCTATCTTTATTCTGCCGCTCGTCATCCTGAATAAACCATTAGCGCAACTCAAGCGCTTTCACTGATACATTCAATCTGTATTTAACGGCACGTGAGGACACGCGCCGCGGCAACGAGCCGCCTGGTTGCGTGTCTCCACGCAACCTCACCTCCATATTTGGCATACATGCCAAACGTTCGTACTTCCATCTATCTTTATTCTGCCGCTCGTCATCCTGAATAAACCATCAGCGCAACTCAAGCGCTTTCACTGGTAAATTCAATCTGTATCCAACAGCACGTGAGGACACGTGCCGGGGGAACGAGCCGCCTGGTTGCGTGTCTCCACGCAACCTTCTCACCCTGGGTATTTGGCATACATGCCAAACATTCGTACTTCCATCGATCTTTATTTTGCCGCTTGTCATCCTGAGCCTGCGAAGGATCTACGCATGATTGATGAAGCAAAAAGCAGATTACCTTCCGTGCATATACATAGTTTTATATACTTTTACAGCACCGGCATTGAAATGAAAATAGAACAAAATATAAAGCTCGCAGTAGACGCTATCGTTTTCGGGTATGCGAACAACAGCTTAAATGTATTGCTGATCAGGCAGAAATTCGGACCTATGAAAAACCAGTGGGCGCTGGTAGGCGGGTTTGTAAAAGACAATGAGTCGCTGCAGGACGCCGTAAACCGCGAGCTGCATGAAGAAGCCGGTATAAAGGTCAATTACCTGGAACAATTGTACACCTTTGGGGATAATATCCATCGTGACCCGCGTTTCAGGGTGGTATCTGTCGCTTATTTTGCATTGGTCAACTCAACAAAATTTATACTGACCGCCGACAGCGATGCCGAAGAAGCCGCCTGGTTCCCCATAGACAGCCTGCCAAAACTGGCCTTCGATCATAGGGAAATCATCAAGCTGGCCAGGAAACGCCTGCAGGGAAAGCTGACCTATCAGCCCATAGGCTTCGACCTGCTGCCGAAAGAATTCCTATTTTCCGAGCTGGAAAACCTGTACTGCACTATTCTTGAAAAGGAAATTGACCGCCGGAACTTCCGGAAAAAGATCCTGAGCTTCGGCATCGTAGAAGAAACAGTCCTGTTTTCCCCTAAAAAAGCCGGGCGCCCGGCAAAATTATTCCGCTTTAACAAGCAGCAATACAACAGGTTACCAAAAGAAGGTTTCGTATTTGATATTAACTTTGCGTAATTTTTACACAAAAACTTGCAGGAAATCATTTTTACAGGTACATTTGCGTAAATAATACGCAATATGAACAATCTACAGCTTCACCTGGATAAAGGCTTCAGGCCGTCAGCAGGTCAGGAAATATTATTTGATCAGTTGCAGTTTTCCGGCGGCGAGCCGCACATTAAGATCCACCCGGACTTCGACCGGCATATACCGGTAACCGTTACCCACCGCATCAACTCATTTAATGATCTCGGGCTGCTTTGCCTGGCGGTGGATGCCTTGAAAAGAATGAAGGCAACGATCTATGAATTGATCATTCCTTATTTTCCGGCTGCCCGCCAGGACCGGGTAATGATACCGGGCGAGCCCCTCTCAGTGAAAGTATATGCAGGTATAGTGAACCAGCTGGGCTTTCAAAAAGTGACCATACTGGATGCACATTCGGACGTAACACCGGCATTGGTTGAAAACTGCGAAGCTATTTCCAATCATGCATTTATAAAGGAAGTATTAAAGCAGGTGGCGGTTGAGAGTCTCGTTTCCCCGGATGGAGGCGCCCTGAAAAAGATATACAAGCTGTCGGAATATCTCGGAGGGATGGAAGTGATAGAATGCAGCAAAAGCAGGGATGTAAAAAACGGCCGGCTCACGGGTTTCAGGGTATATGCGGATGACCTGGCCGGTAAAGACCTGCTGGTGGTAGACGATATCTGCGATGGCGGCGCCACTTTTACCGGGCTTGCCCGGGAACTGAAGAAGAAAAATGCCGGAAAGCTCTACCTGGCAGTAACACACGGCATTTTCAGCAAAGGACTGGAGGAGCTGGGCAAAGACTTTGAAAGGATTTTTACCACCGACTCAATCCGCGAGATCAGTCATCCCTCGTTAACCCAGATAAAGCTGAACCATGGACTTTTATCTTAACCCGGACAATGCAAGGACCCGCCTGGTGGAAGAATACAGGCAATACGGATCGCTGGTAATAGCATTCGATTTTGACGACACCGTGTATGATTTTCATAAAAAAGGAAGGGATTATAAACAGGTGATAGCGCTTCTGAGAAAGCTGAAAGCCATCAATTGTTACCTGGTATGCTGGACCGGACAGGAGGATAGGGACTTTGTAGCCGGGTACCTTACTA
>CAKSVK010000312.1 GCA_934502905.1 uncultured Chitinophagaceae bacterium | reverse complement strand
CCTTTACCAGTACCTTTTCTCCTTCTCTCTCATCATCCAGGTAAGCAAAGTTGCCATTACCTTTTTTGGCCAGCATTTCTATCCTGGAGTCTTTATAATTTCCCATGCCTACTCCCAGGCAGGTGAGGTACACTCCCCCTTCTTTCATTTGCATGATCAGGGCTTCCAGCTCTTTTTCTCTTGTTTCGCCTACATTAAAATCACCATCTGTGGCTAAGATCACACGGTTATTACCCCCTTCTATAAAGGTATTTTTAGCTAACGTGTAAGCCTGCCGGATACCGGCTTCCCCCGGTGTAAAGCCACCGGCGTTCATATCTTCAATTGCCTGTAATATTTTCTTTTTTTCCATTCCGCCGGTAGGCGGTAACATTACCCCCGTAACACCCCCATATACCACAATAGACACCGTATCCACTTCACGAAGATTTTCCACCAGCTTCCTGAACGCCGATTTCAGCAAAGGCAGACGATTGGGCATATCCATGGACCCGGATACATCTACCAGGAAGACCAGGTTACTCGGCGACACTTTATCCAGGTCCAGCTTTTTGGAGCATACCTGCACAAACAGCAACCTGCTCTTATTGTTCCACGGGCAGGAACTGAGCTGGGAGCGTACGGTAAAAATGCTGTCACCCTGTGGTTCGGTATAGTTAAAGTTGAAATAGTTGAGCATCTCCTCTATCCGCACAGCGTCTCCCGGCACTGTACTGTTCATATTAATGAACCGCCGGATATTGGAGTAAGAAGCGCGGTTAACATTCAACGTAAGTCCCGTATAGGGGTTGTCCCGGGTATTGACAAACGCATTCTCAACGATAGCATTATAGGTTTCTGCAGCCACTGTTTGCCGGATAGAAGGAAATCTTTCCTCGGCGCTCGTATAGGACAATAAATACTGCTTCTGAAGACTGGCCGTATAAGGCGACATCTTCAGCGATATTTTCTGATATTCGGAGGTATTGTCGATTTTGCAGGAAAGGGTTTCGTATCCATCCAGGATAAAGCTCAGGCTGTCCGACCTCATTTTTACCGCAATCCCAAAAGCGCCACCAATGCCACTGAGGTAGGGATAGCCGGTAGAGTGTATAATAATCTTCACATTCTGCAGCGGGTTTCCCTTTTCATCGGTTATTTCCCCACGCAGGTAGTATTGAGCGGCAACCGTTTGAGCCCCGGTCAGCACCAGTAAAAAAATAACAAGCCTTTGAAGCAGGCTTTTCATCATTGTAACTTTTGTTATTCAAAATAACCGGCAGCTTTATGGTCATCATTTTAAAACCCGGTATTTTCCAAACGCCTGGAGGCACAGATTATTGTCCTGCAATATACTATGTTTCAATAAGTTCTGAAAGAGTGAGCCCTATATTCCATTACAGGAAAGAGGAAATATCAGCTTTCCAACGGCTGCGGATGCACGGGCTCTTCCACCAATTGGTATATCTCATCGATGTTTCTGCCAAAACCATCGTAATCCAGCCCGTATCCTACTACAAATTTATCGGGAATGCTGAAGCCCAGGTAATTGATCTGAACCGGGAACTGGTTAGCATCCGGCTTATACAAAAGTGCGCAGATCTTTAACGAGGCAGGCTGCTGGTTGAGCAACTGGGGTAAAAACCGGGTCATTGTTTTACCGGTATCAATGATGTCTTCCAGGATGATCACGTGCCTGTTATGCAGATCCGCATCCAGACCAATGGAGGTGATGACATGCCCCGTAGACTTGGTGCCTTTGTAGGAAGCCAGCTTGATAAAACATATTTCCGCGGGAATAGACAACGCTTTGAACAGATCGGAAGCAAACATGAAAGATCCATTCAGGATGGCAATAAACAATGGATTTTCCCCGGCATAATCCGCTTCCAGGTCCCGGGCCATTTCCCCGATCCGGCTGTGAAGCTGCTCCCGGGTAATAAAAGGCTTAAACAGTTTATCGTTTACCTTTTTGAACGTCATAAGTCAGTTTTTGTATATCAGTAACTCCTGCCCTATCCGGATCAGGTCATCCTGGAGGTTGTTCCATTGCCTGATGTTCGCCATCTCTACATTATACTTTCTGGCAATGGCATATAATGTTTCTTTAGGCTGCACAATATGTTTCGTGTATTGCGCAGTCCGGGTTTTCCCGGCAGGTACAATATTTTCATCTGCGGCGGCTTCGTGTTTTGCCTTTTCAGCCGATTTTTTTTGCAAATAGATCTTTCTGCCTCCCGCCAGTTCCTGGTCTTCTTCCAGGTTATTGTACTGCAGTATGCTTTCCAGCCGTACACCCTCTCTTTGCGCTATATCATACACCATTTCCCCATTTGAGGCAGTCACCATATCTTTAGCGCCCTGCTTTCTTTTCCTTTGCAGGTATATAAGCTGACCTTCTGCCAGGATATCTTCATTATCAGGCAACTCATTAAAATCGATCAGGTGCTTATACC
>CAKSVK010000311.1 GCA_934502905.1 uncultured Chitinophagaceae bacterium | reverse complement strand
ATTTGGCACAACAAATTGATTAACAATTTATTATAATAAATATTCTTATCTTTCTGTTCATTGTTTTTGCCTATTTAATGACCCGTTTGCGGGCAAAAAGTAGGTCAAAATGAGGAGTTGATTTTGTGAAACTGAAAAATTAAAAACAATGACAGTTAAAATTACTGTTGCCCTGGACACCAGATGGGCATCAAAGAAAAATGACACCTTTCCTCCTTTCCTGTGGTGTTGCTGGTAAGGATCGGTAAAGATCCTTTTCGCTATCCAACGATCTTCCGCTTAACCGTTTCAGACTATGAAAAATTACCGGCATCACGTTTAGCTGCGCCTTTACAGGCAGTAAAAGATAAGCTAAAACTTATCGAAAGAACAGCCGACCAATACCTGGAAGCGTGTGGCACATTTGACCGGGTTGATTTCGAGAATGATTTCATTTGTGGTAATCCGTTATTCAAACCTAGAAAAAGGAAACTCAAAGCAGCGCATACAGATGATGGCGATGATTTTGATTATTCACCTTATCTATCCCGGTTTCCTATTTTCAAAGAAGATCATTCCAAACCCGGATGCATTTCTTCAGTGTTTTTCCTTTACATTAAAAAATTAATTCAGGAGGAAAGGATTGGAAGTGCTCTCAACTACCAGGATACTTACAACTCGCTAAAAAAGTTCAAAGGCAATGTAACGTTCCATCAAATCACAGTTAGTTATTTAAACCGGTACGAGCAAATGATGAAAGAGAAAGGAAGAGCTAAGGCAACTATAGGTATAAAACTTCGCCCGCTGCGCACCATCTTCAATGAAGCCATCGAAATGAAGATGATTAAAAGAGACAATTGTTATCCTTTCGGCAGAAGAAGATATAAAATTCCTACTGGAAGAAAAATCAAGAAGGCACTTCCATTAGATGCGTTAAGTAAGCTATATGATTATATTCCGGAAAACGCGGAAGAAAAAAAAGCAAAGCTATATTGGTTCTTCTGTTATTACGGTAATGGAATGAATACAAAAGACGTTGCATATCTGAGGCATAAGAATATTGATGATGATTTCATAATATTTACGCGTGCTAAAGTAGAGAGGGAAACCAAGGATGATCCTAAATTAATAATGGTATATATCACTGAAGAAATCCGGGAAATTGTCAATGAACTTGGAAATCCGAGGACAGATGATAATACGTTTCTGTTTCCAATATTGGAAAATAATCTTAACCCGTTGGAGCGGCATTTGAGAGTGAAGGCGTTTACAAAATTTGTTAATGAAGGAATGAAAGTCATTTGCGAAAAGTTAGGTTTTAACCGAACGGCTCTCACCAACACTGCAAGGCATAGTTTAGCAACTGTTTTAAAGCGGCAGGGTGCATCAACAGAGTTCATACAAGAAACGTTGGGGCATTGCGACAAGCGAACCACCGAAATTTATATGGATAGCTTTGAGACTGAAACAAAAAGGGAGTTTGCCAAAAAGTTGAATGTTTTTAAAAACCATGAAGAAGAACCCAAGCTAGAGCCCCGGAAAGCGGTAAATACCTAGGCAGAAGCCTTAATCTGGAAGTATGAGGCATCTTCGACTTTTTTCAAAGATGCCTCAAATTCTCATTTCAGACGCTTTCGTTAAAAAACTATTTTAATTATATTTGTCAGCCTGTTCCTTCTGAAAAACTACGTGCTTAAAAAAGTCATTCTAGGTCTTTATCCTTTTGTAATTCCTGAATTTTCAAGCAATTACCAGTAAAAGCTAATTATACCCTGGTGCGACAAGGTGAAATAAATAAATTATATGCGGTACAGCTCTCGCAGGGTGCCGAGGCAGCGTTCAGGTCTCTGTTCGATGAATACAAGGATTTTATTTACTCTTTTGCCTTAAGGTTTTGTCGCAATGAATTTATAGCCAGGGACACTGTGCAAGAGGTATTTATTAAGCTTTGGCAGCAAAGAGAGGCTTTGGCTGATATCTCAAATATTACCGGCTATATCCAGCGGATCACCCGTAATCATGTTGTTGACTTGCTTCGGAAATCGGTAAGAGAAGAGCGTTCAAGAAATATGCTAGCACAAACTACCGAAAGCGAGTATAACAACATCGAGGAAATAATGGTGAAAAAGGAATTGGAGCAATTGGTCAGGGAAGCGGTTGAACATCTGCCTTTGCAACAGCAAAGGGTTTACCAGCTTAGCCGCCATGAAGGCTTAAAACATGAAGCTATTGCCCAACAGCTCTCCATTTCAAAGGAAACGGTAAAAAAGCATATGATGGCTGCCCTTAGTAACATACAGCAGTATATTCAATCCAGCAATAAAGCCATTGGAGTGCTGGCTGTTTGCGTGGCTGAAATATATTTATAATTTTTTCCTGCTGCACTACCCCTCTATTTCTCCCCGAACGTCATTATAATACCGGGTTACAAATTTATCCGGGTAAATGTATGCAAGACGACAGGTTATTCTATTTAACATTGGCGTATTATAAT
>CAKSVK010000310.1 GCA_934502905.1 uncultured Chitinophagaceae bacterium | reverse complement strand
TGCACCTCTATAACTTGTGAGCTTGTACTGGCAAATAGAACGCAGGCACCTAAATATTACGAACAATTAACGTTTCAGAGGTCGTTGGTTTTCTGTGATTTATTCTACATGCCATTGGCAGGAATTAGAAGCACTAACATATCCCGGACGCCGTTTCGCAATGACCGGATTGTTACAACTTAATTGCCCTGTCAGGACCGTTACCAATGCCTCCATCAGGACACCTGGTGTTTAAAAAATATTATTGCCGGCAGCGCTTATATTTCCCCGATGATACACAAGCATTCCCGCAGGTAGCGCAAATTCCCGGAAGCGATACAATTCCCTTTAATATGCATTCTGCGAAATCAATGTGTCAACCTATGGCGTCTGCAGAAAAATTCCATCCTGTGTACCTGGCTGACCGTATCAGTTGCTCCATACATATTTATCCAGCACTATTTGTTCCTCCATACCCTCTTTCCTGATAATGTTGATCACCTGGCAGCTCTTGTTATGGGTCCACAACATCTTCTGTATTACTGCACTATCGGCTACGGGCAGGTCCCGTTCTATATAAATAGTCTGTACCTCGGAATCAAAGGAAAGCAGTACGTCTATCTTTCTTACCGGCACTTTATCAGAAACCGCGGTATATACCAGGGTCATGGTGCCGGTGCCCGCATCCAGGAACGGTGTTTCTTCATAGTCCTTCATTTTTTCAGGACTACTGATATCGGACTCAATGAATGCTGCCGCTACCGTATTCCTGAATGCAGCTTTTTCTATTACCAGTGAATCTGTGATACCGTTTGCGGTTCTGTAGTGCAAAATACCCGGTAACATCGAGTCGAGGTTTACCAGTTGACTCCTGATATAACCCGAGATAGGATAAAAATCTTTTTTTTCTTTTTCCTTGTTGCCTCCGCTGCCACAGGATATTAAAAAACAGACCGGAACAAATAGCAGAAATAGCTTACTCATGGTTTTCAAATGTAAACCAATAACTATTTAACTTATGTGAATATTGTAACGGGTAACTTAAAATATTGTCTTTGTGACGCCCACCTTGAAGCCGAAGTCAACCATATACTCGTTGATAGGGTATTGTTTCTTATAACTGGATACCAGCTGGTAACGGAACTGTGGTCCGGCCTGCCAATTGAACGACCCCATTTTATAGGAGACAAAAGTTTCTACTCCTGCATTTACATTCCACCTGCGTACCAGGGAAGGATCTTTGGCGTAATGGCGGAAATCGGTGGAAAGCAGGTATATATTATTGGCAAAATTATATACGGGCTGCACGCTTGCAGCCACATTCCATTTAAATGTTGCATTACCAAGAATTGCCCATTCAACTCCCAACGGCATTGCCACCTGGAAGTATTCGTTATTCAGCCACGACGCCGCTTTGCCGTCTTCGTTCCTGATATTGGTATATACATTGAGCGAATCCTTATATGGTCCTATTGCCAGTGTCGTTTGTTCCGGTTTGCCGAACATAGCCCTTAGCTGGTAACGGGAATAATTCAGCTGCACGCCTCCTCTCACCTGCAGGTTGTTGGTAAGCCTGTAGGTAAAGCCTGCTCCGGCTTCGGCACCCACCGCCGGTTTTTGTATCACAGAATTGTTTACGGTGGCTATATCTTTTTCCGGGATAAGAGGTCCACGGAAAATTTCGGTAATATTTTCCAGCCCGCTGGTTAACCTCCTGTAGCTGATGGTGGGAGAAAAGGATACATGCCATTTCAACCGCGAGTCCCGCAGCGGAATGCCGCCCCATAATATTTTTCTCACCTCTTCTTCCTGCTCTACTTCTTTATCGTCTACAGCAACAAGTTTGGTTGTATTCTTAATATTTTTTACGATGAGGCCTAACTCGCGGATATTGGGTTTTGTAATTTTCAAACCATGCTCATTAACTGTGACATCCTCCGGAATATTTTCCACCATGTCTTCCTGCGGGATCTCATCCAGCTTTATTTCTATATGCGGGTTTGCATCCACCAATTCCCCGCCGTCTGGCAGGAGGGATGTATTTTCCGCCGGCAGCGGAACCGGCTCATGCTTTATGCTGTTGAAGCTGACTGGTAATACGGGGGTTGTTTTTATCCCCGGCGGCACCAGCATCTTATTGTCAGAATGGAGGGCAGGGGCATTTACAGCCAGGTGTTGCCTGTTAAGAAGATAATCCCTGCCATTGAAGAGGTTAACATCGTTGCTTTCCACCAGCCGGGAACTTATCAGCAGCATCAGCACTGTAAGTGTTACGAAACTCCACCTTCGTTTCGGCTGGATCGATTTATGAATATTATTCCATACCCTGTCGGAAGGATATAGCTTATATTGATCCGATTTCTCCTTTAAAAAATCTTCCAACTCGTCATCCATGTAAATAAATCTCTCCATGTCAAATCCTTGATATATGGATATACCTTCTATCCGTTAGCCTGGTTATTTTTATCGCATTCGCGTCAGATCATGTTAATGCAGCCATTTTTTTCCCGGAAACCGGCATAAGCTTTCTCTTCACCAGCATATCTTCCAGCATTGCCCTCGCCCTCGTATAC
>CAKSVK010000309.1 GCA_934502905.1 uncultured Chitinophagaceae bacterium | reverse complement strand
TTAGTTAGTTTTGGCTTTAATCACCGTCTTGCTTCAAAAAAGCAGTCTATGCACCGGTTGTCAGGCCACGGTAATGCGATAGGACAGGACGAACAGAATTATTAAAATAAAAAGACAGCCCGAAATTTCGGACAATAACAACATGAGAATTGCAATAGCAAGTTACAAAAAGCAGGAAAACTTTGCCCTGGGGGTTACCAACGATGAGGATGCGGAGCTGATCGCGCTCCTGATCAGTAAAGGTTTAGAGGTAGTTTCTGCCATTTGGAACGATGAAGAGATAGACTGGAGCCACTTTGATGTGGTTGTGATAAAATCCCCCTGGGATTATCATAACCATATCAACCGGTTTATGAGCTGGCTGGACAAACTGGAAGAGCTGCGTGTTAAGGTCCTGAATCCGGTGGAGATTATCAAATGGAACAGCCATAAAGGATATTTGAAAGAAATTGCGGAAAGTGGACTCCCGGTAATTCCCGTCAGATATCTTGAAAAGGGCACTGTGTTTCTTTGATCTGTTCGGTACGGAAAAACTGGTTATAAAACCTTGTGTAAGTGCAGGTGCTCAAAATACCGTAACTGTCAGCAAAAATAATTTTCATGAGCGCATGGACGAAATCGGGCTACTCCTGGAAGAGCAGGATTATATGGTACAGCCGTTTGTGGAGGAAATTAAAGGCGGGGAGTGGTCATTTCTGTTCTTTAATGATACGTACAGCCATTGCGTATTAAAGATACCTAAGCAGGGTGATTTCAGGGTTCAACATCAGCACGGAGGCAGTATCAGCTATCCCGAGCCAAACCCACTGCATATAGAGCAGGCGCAGGCATATGTAAAGGGTCTGCCGCAACGTACGCTTTATGCGAGGGTAGATGGTGTTATCGTTAATAGCTCATTCGTGTTAATGGAGCTGGAGCTGATCGAGCCTTACTTGTTCCTTCGTGCAGAAAATAATTCATTTGAAAATTATTACGATGCGTTGCTTGAATTGACATCATGACGTGAACGGGCTTTAAGATAACAATTTTTAAGTCTTTCGTAAATCTATCAAAAAACTGTTCGTTGTATATATTTTAAAAGCTTCTGCCATATTTTTTAGGCTATTTTGTGGTACACAATTACGTAAATATCCCTCGTGATATGCGCCACGTATGTACCGTATCCGATACCCTGCAAAAAAGGGAATTTGTGAATATGGTGTTCGACAGCAATCTGTACTATGAAAATGGAATTTATCGAACACCTACAATGCTCGGTTTAGTGTCGCATAACCATTTGAAAATGAAAGAAAATACAAAAAAAGAGGGTCTTCACCAAGAAGACCCTCTCAGCGGAGAGGGCGGGATTCGAACCCGCGATACGCTCAACACGTATACACACTTTCCAGGCGTGCTCATTCGACCACTCTGACACCTCTCCGTTCGGGACGGCAAAAGTAGTCTATTTTCATGATTATCTCAAACGTTTCACAAAAAAGAGCAATCACCCTGTTAACGGATTCCGGATAAAATTTTGCTTGCAGGATTCATCACCAAAATCCCGGATTGGGGAATAAATTATTTAAACCCTGTTCAAAGTTTATTTGTTGGTATATATCTGCCTGTAGGGCGTCGTTTTTTATTTCCCTGTAGGATTAAGGTCGCTTTCCGCTTAGAACCAACCGGCATAAAGGTGATGGAAAGCCTGGAAAAACATAGAAATAAAAACTACTTTACGATTTAGTTGTTATAGCACATAAATAAACGAAAGTTAGTATGAACGATAGCACAACACAATTTTCTGGCGCCGCCGCCGGAAACTATGGAACTGCATCATGCAGGAATATCGGTTTGTCTGAGCGGATCATTTCGGTAACAGCCGGAGCTTTTATTTTATATAATGGCGTAGCCGGTATTTTTAAAAGAAAGCCGGTGAAGTCTTTGACAGAGATATTAATGGGCGGAGGGCTTATTTACAGGGGTGCTGTTGGGTATTGCCCGCTTAAGAATACCATTGACAGCCGGCCGAATGAAGTGACTGTTATTGAACGTCGGATCCTGGAGCCCAGATAACCGGTTATATCGTATTTATCCGGCTTTCGCAGCTTCAGATTAAAAAACAAAAACCTGCCTTGCTTCTCAGCAGGCAGGTTTTTTGTTCTTGAAGGATGCGGTTGTTATACGTTGCAAATGTAGTTAAATATTCTTCTATTTTTGCAATTCAAAATCAATTATAAGTTGTAGCTTGTGGTTATTGTGTGACAAGATCTCAAAGGGGTGTTCATGTTGTCTTACGGGCGTATTTTCAGGGGGTAGCCAGTGTAAAAAAGCTGATTATTTGAGAAAGTTAAAATTCTCCGCGAATGGGTGTACTGATTTCGAAAATTTGAATATCTTTGCATCCCCGTTCCCGTAGTTCAATGGATAGAATTTCAGATTCCGGTTCTGAAGATAGGGGTTCGAATCCCTTCGGGAACACGTAAAACAGGCAAAAGCCCGCGGAAATCGCGGGCTTTTGCTTTTTGGGGGGAACTCAGGGGGGAAATGCTGGTTTTCGGAGAGGCTTCAATAATT
>CAKSVK010000308.1 GCA_934502905.1 uncultured Chitinophagaceae bacterium | reverse complement strand
AGAGCCGTGTGAGGTGAGAGTCTCAAGCACGGTTCTGTGAGCGGCTTGGGCTGAAATGCCCAGGCCTACTCGACTTTACCCGCATATATGAAAAGAAGTCCTCTGAAACAACAAATGGGATAATGAATATCCCAATAACAAACCCGCAACCTGTTTGGCAAAATGCGGAAAGCCTGGATTTGTAGCGGGGCATTTTGCAAAGGGGTTGCACCGCTTTAAAGCAAAAAGACTGCCTCGACCATCGGGAGGGGGTGTCTTTTTGCCGCCCGGTTTTCCGGGCTAAGATACAGGAGCGGTAAAGCGCTCCCGTAAATGTTATTTATGAATTGTAGAATACATAACCGTCCTCGCTCCAATAGTCGCCTAAAAACAAGTCCCTTGCGTAAGCCTCGTAATCGAAATACTGCTTTGCGAAGTCTGACAGGTCGTGCCGTTCCTCTACAAGCTCACTTGCAAAATCTTCTTCGCTGTCATACTTGCCGATGTAGTCGCTTTCAAAGGCACTGATTAGGTCGTCTATATCTTCCTCCGATAAACTGCGATGCCCGTTATTGCACCATATCAGGAAAGGCTCTTTTTGGGTTTCTTCCATATTCTCGAAAGCCTCGATAACTTCAAATATGTTATCGCTTATCGAACATTCGCTAATTAAACCCTCCGGGATATTTTCGTAATCCTGAAACATAAATTCGGGGTCTTCTTCGTCATTGTGGAGTTCATGACAGGCTTCGTAAAATTCCTCCTTGTCTGCATAGTCCGACAGGTTTAACCATTTCCCGAATATTGAACCGTCATTGTATTTTGCGTATGTTCCGACATATACGGCAGCTTCTGATATATTGATTTGATGTGTCATTTCTTTAGTGTTTGATAGTGATTGAATTGATTTTTTTGATTTATTCGGTATGGTGGGGAGGTGCTGTTTCGTTTCAATACCATTTCCACTGCTGTTAATCTTCATACCTGACATTTTTTTTATTCGTCTAAGGAGCCGGAGTATGCTATGTTTCGTTTCACGAGCATAAAAGGTTAGTGTTTAGGAGGCACAAGGTTTTGGGAAAAAATACTACCCAACGGGTGGAGATTTTTTTCCAAACTTGCATGACCTTTTGCCTCCGTTAAGAACACGGTCATACCTTTGCTCTTGAAACGGAACAATAAAAGCATACTCGCTTCTTCAATAAAAAAAATCGTGGAAGTAATGAAGATTGCAGTGGGAATGGTATAAAGCGGATAGTAACCATTCATCCGGCTAACCGGATTTTTTGGCAAAGACAATTACAGCCAAATCATACTGCTGAAAGACAATAGCAAAGCCTCTTTCCATCAACTATTTAAGTTTACCAATACGGAATAATCCGACACGGGAACAACTAAAATAGCGTTGAAGATGGAACGAGAAGAAGAAAAAGGTTTAACTCCCGAAAGAGTTATGCAAATCCTGGAGAAGAAAGGAACGCATATAGATATAGAGGAAGCAAAAATCATTTTAGAATTTGTTAAGAAGATTGCTCATATAGCAGTCAACCAGTATCTAAGGGGATGCCTTTAAAAGCGGTTGTAATGAGGAAAGCAGATTTGTATATAAGGGTATCAACCGATGAACAGGCGGACAAAGGTTATTCGCAACGTGACCAGGAAGACCGTTTGCGGAAGTATTGTGAAATCAAAGGCATTTCTATAAGAAATGTTTATATAGAAGACCATTCTGCCAAGTCTTTCAAACGCCCCGAATGGCAGAAATATATATCCAGCCTGCGCAAATCAAAGAACAACAAATCAGGGGCGTTGTTGCTATTTACCAAATGGGACAGGTTCAGCAGAAACGCAGGCGATGCCTACCAGATGATTAACCTGCTGCGAACATTCGGAGTTGAACCGGGAGCAATCGAACAGCCTTTAGACCTGACTATTCCTGAAAACAAAATCATGCTGGCATTCTATCTTGCTGCGCCGGAAGTTGAAAATGACCGGAGAGCATTGAATGTCTTTCATGGAATGCGCCGGGCGAAGAAAGAGGGCAGGTACATGGGCACAGCTCCATTGGGATATACCAATAAAATATCAGACGATAAAAAGAAATACATTGCTCCACATGAATTTGAGGCTCCAATTTTGAAATGGGCATTTGAACAGATTATCGCAAACAATTTCAATACGGAGCAGATATGGAAAATGGTGCGGGAAAAGACCGATGGTAAAGGTCGGTTCAGTAAAAACAATTTTTGGGTAGCCTTGCGAAACCCATTGTATTGCGGCAAGATTTTTATTCCTCCTTACAAAGAAGAACAGGGATATTTTGTGATGGGGCAACATCAACCGCTAATCAGCGAAAAGATGTTTTGGGATGTGCAGGATATTCTTGACGGGAGAAAGCGGGCTATTAAACCCAAAATAGTAGCAATGGACAATCTGCCGCTTAGAGGGTTTTTGAAATGCCCTAATTGTGAGCGGATGTTAACAGGGAGTGCCTCAAAAGGTAAAATGGGGATATACTATAATTACTATCATTGCACTTCTTCGTGTGGAACAAGGTTCAAAGCAGAAGCAGCGAATGAGGCGTTTGTAAAACAG
>CAKSVK010000307.1 GCA_934502905.1 uncultured Chitinophagaceae bacterium | reverse complement strand
GAATCATGCTACCCAGCTTTTCTGAGGCAAGTAGCAGGGCTGTCAGATCCGGTGACTGAAATTTATCTACCGGTGTAGGAACAGTAACAATATATATATTTGCTTCTTTTAAATCCCCGTAATCTGCCGAAGCCCGGTAGCCATTCTTGAAGTCTGAATTCTGCGCCGTCTGAAGAGAATACAAAAGCTTTCCTTCGTCTGTCATTTTGTCTTTGTCTTTGCCGGCATTTAGATTCTTTACCCGGTCTTCATCAATATCAAATCCAATAACCGGGAAATGTTGAGCAAATTCCAGGGCAAGCGGCAGTCCCACATAACCCTGTCCGATTATAGCCAGGCGGAAAGGTAAATTCATATGCTAAAGTTTATCAAAATTACGCACATCTCTTCAAAGCACAGGTGAAAATATGCAGAAAAAACCGCAAAGTGCGGACCCTTAGCGAATACGTTGGTAAAACAGATAAAGACCTACTCCGTCTCCCGATCCACTCTTTCGTTATAATTCGGATACCTCTCGGGGTTAGTGAAACTGGTATATTCCAGTAGGGGCGAACCGGCCACTTCTTTCTCCAGCAGGCGGATCTCTTCCCTGATCTTCCCTGAGTTTACTTTGTGCCTTTCCAGGGCCAGGCCAAAATTATAGGTAATGTCGCTGTAGTCGCCCTCCAGGTACACCTTGTTTTCCATTTCCCGTTTAAAGGCCACGCCATTGCTATGATATTGTTTCGCCTTATGCAACAGCTGCAGGGCGATCTGGAACTGGGAAGTGGTGTCTAAAGAGATTCTTGAAAATGAGTTTCCAAACAAATCATCAATTTTCTGATTAATAAAGGAGTTGGATCGCTCCGGCACAAATACTTTGTCGATCCAATGGAGGATCTGGTAATACTTTAGCCAACGGCCCAGGCGTACATGGTATTTTGCCAACTGGGCATTGTTCAACAAAGGATTCACCTGGAAAATGCTGTACACTTTAATTTGCTGCACCAGCATAAAAACAGATGACGCCACCAGCTCACACAAAAAGTAATAGATGTCTTCATGCAGCCCGCTATCACGTACTATATTGGCGGGTGTAACCCTCTCCGGACTACGTTTCACCAGCCCATAGACATTATCTTCCCAATTTTGCAGATGCCCATATTTTTCGGTTATTTTCTTTAGCATAATATAATTAATGCGCGTGTGTAAGTCGAGTTCCAGTAACCTGGAATATTGGCTGCTGGGTACATTAAAGGGACTGATCAGTCTGAGTTCGGGGATGTTATTGTTCAGGTAATCATATAACGTAGTCTTATCATTTCTTATCCCCTCTTCTGTGCGATCAAGATCTAGTGCAGGATAATCGGACGTCTTTACCTTTAAAAGGGCAAAATAGAAAATGGCTTCCTTCACTTCCGGGCCATTAGACAAATTGAAGTAGTTATAGCGACGGAAGGCTTCAGGGTGATATACATAATTGCCGCTGTGTTCGCCCAACTCATCCAGTTCTTCATAATACTTGTATTTCTGCATCTGGGGGCGGTCTGTAGAATAGCTGCTCCTGCTGGCTGATTCCAGCACCAGTTTTAAGAGCGTATTTTCAAAAAAATCGACCACTTCTTTCAGTTCCCTGGCGTTTTTCGTTTGCCGGTCACGGCGTTCCATGGTATTGCGCACTACCTGGAATATTTTTTTGACGATCTGGGAAAAATTATGGTTTAACCCCGCTTTAGAAAAATAGCGTGCAGACAGGTAATACAAAAATACAATAAACTGGATTTCACAGAATCCCAGTTTGTGACAAAAAATATTATCATCTGTGCCATTCAGAAATTGAAAATAATCGTACGTGATATCGTCCCAATATTTCAACGGCCTGGGTTCACAGATTTCCATCACTTTTGTAAGGCTTCCTGTGGTTCCTACCTTCAAATTATCCTTTATTGCTTCAAGTTCCTCAGTAATAAGCTTGCTAAAATAAACATTTCCAAGTATAAATTCATTTGATTTCTGTAGTTGCTGAAGTGTATATAGCCGCCGTTGCTTATCATCGAAATTTGATAAATTGCCTTGTAACTCTTTGTAAACTTCTACCTTAAAAGCATAGTACTTCGCGTAAGCTACCAGGTATGTTGGAGCATCAAGTCTTTTTACAGTAAGGCTGAAAAGGGAATTACCAATGTGGCAGAAGGTATCGGCACATATCTGCAGATAATTGAAAGCATAAACGTTCTTGTAGCTCTTGATCTTCCTGGCGGCAAAATAAAGTAAAGTAGCATAACTGACATTTTCAGCATCTAATCCAACTGAATTGCTGGCTTGTCCCGCTTGAAATGTACGGTATTTTTCAATTTTTTCCAGCTCTCCGGCAGACAACATGGTGGTAAGTGCCCGCTTGTATTCCCCGAGTGAAGCCAGGGTAGGCCGGTAGTCTTTGGAGTCGTAGAGAATACGCATATCCAGCAAATCATGGGCTGAAAGAGGGGAAAAGACCACCTCAGCAATCAGGGCCTCCTTCCTTATACCTGTCCCGCTCAAACCTGAATCAGGGATCCGGTTCCTGCTTCTGATGGGAATAATATTTTTATAAAATAATATGGTACCCAGTTCGGTGTAATA
>CAKSVK010000306.1 GCA_934502905.1 uncultured Chitinophagaceae bacterium | reverse complement strand
GATTTCCTGTTTGATAATTGCGCCACCCGTATCAGGGATATTGTAAAGGTAAATTCCGATAATTTACAATTTCCGGAATTATTACCAGTCAATACAGTTACTTTCAGGCACCTGATCTACGAATACCTTGATAACAATAAAGCCTGGTGGAGCAAGCTGGGCATTGACATTCTTTTGGGTGCCGGGATGGATAAATATGCCAACAGTGACCAAAGCATGTTCTTGCCGGATTACCTCTACAGGGGATTCGATAGCGCAACAGTAAATGGAAAAGCGCTGGTGACCAAAAGAAATGCCATCTTTACGCCGGTATTATCAGCCGCTGCCGGTTCTTCTATTTTTACACCTTCCCTTACATTCGGGATATTGCTGTTGTTGTTTGTGTTGTTAAGCTTCCTTCACAAAACAGGCATTCTGAAAGTGCTGGACTTTCTTCTTTTCCTGTCAGCCGGACTGCTGGGTATATTATTGATCGTTATGTGGACCGCTACTGATCACCAGTTGTGCGCCAGCAATTATAACCTGTTATGGGCAATACCATTACATGTTTTTGCTGCATTTACTATATTTTCTAAAAGAACTTTACCTGCTTATTGGAAAGCCTGTACCATCGTATATGCGTTGCTGATAGTGCTTTGGGCAGTGTTGCCGCAAAACATGAATGAGGCGCTTATACCGCTGGTGATCCTGTTAGGCTGGCGAAGCTGGGTGCAGGGGAGAAAAAAGTAACAACTTTCACGCGATTCATCGACAATACAGGATACAGGTTGCAGGATACAAGACACAAGGATATGGGCATCTTGCGACCTGCGACTTGCTACTTCTCCCTTCCCTCACTACCCGCAGGTAGGGCAACACACGAACGGCACTTCCGTAAGTGGTGAAGTACGCAATATCCTGTAATTACCCAGTTCTTCATTCAATGCCTGCCGGTTCCTCCTTCTCCTGTCCAGTAATGTATTGGCGATCTGTTGGGTATTATCACTTCCGGCCAATGCCGACAACTGCTCATCGCTCAAATAATAGATGTGATCAAAAATACTGGTGATATTTCCAAACACTTCTACTACCAATATGCTCAGGGGTGCATCTTCAGGTAATCCCAGTTGCTTCAGTAATTCTGCTATCTCCTTATTGTCCCATGCAGCAGTAGCCGTTTTGGGCAGATCCTTATAAATGGCAATTGCCGCTCCCGCTACCAGCGTAGCATCCGTAAACTTGGCAGCTGATACTACAGGTGGCGCAGCCTCTTTCAGCTTCAGGCTTTCAAAAGCATGCAGTATGGTGCCGGCAGTTCCCCTGTCCAACTTTACCGCTTTACCGGATTTGTAATCTTTTATTGCCTTATCTACTTTCTTTTGGTAAGCAGTATCTACTTTTAAACGTGCTACTTCATTCATCAATGTAAGATTACTCAGTACCACATTGGCCCTGGCAATTTCATCTGTTTTGTCAACCGTCCACATAGACGACATTCGCGCAACAGAGGACAATAAGGTTTCCGAGGTCAATGTCCTTCTTCCACCCGTTGTGCCCGGACGCGTCGGCTTCGGCTTCACCAGTGTCATCAGCTTTTCATCCAGCAATATATTACGGTATTCTAACCCATCAGCCTGCTGCACCTGTGCATACAACACACAATGCAGTTGTGTACGGGGCGGATCGCTCGTCACATTTTTACCCTTCCAGACTGCTTTGGCGTAAGGGGCCGTTGCCGATACCCTATCCTGGTCGCGGTTGACATTACAAAGCAAAGTAGGCGCCGGATGTTGCATCCCGGATATGACCAGCGGACGACCAAAACGTCCCTGCGCCGTGCTCCACAGGTTTTCCTTACCTTCTTCCCCATTGCTCCAGTGACCATGCCCTACACGAAACTCATATTTGAAAAAGCCAAACAGTTCCGGACTTTCGGGATGCAAACCGGGGGGCAGGGGCAAAAGATAATGTATATCATCATCATCGCTTGCCTTTTCCATTGGCTGCATAGCACCCAGTCCTGCCATATCATCCGTTTGCCCGGGTGTTATCATCCTGATATACTCGGGCTCTACCGGCAATGGCGGATCTTCTTCTGTTTCCTGCATCAGCTCTCCGATCTGGTGGTTATTGCCGATCAACTGATCCGGGGCATATTGCAGTACACGGCAGAACAACGTATCGGCCGGATTGGCTATGGGTTCTTCCAGCTCTACCCACAGGTAACGCTGCCGCGCTTCTGTAGATGCATACTTCTCACCCCTGATATAAGGCGAAAAAGCAAATCCGACACTGGCGATTTTTGGTACCTGCGAAGGGATAACCGTTGAAGGCAGTGTAATGAGATCGGGTGTTATGGTCAGCGGTTCACCATGCCCCGGCTTAAAGTTTGCCGTAATTTTATACTGTACTTCTATAGTATCCGGAAATCTCAGCGGTCCGTTGTTATATTGGAGCAACGCAGATTTTGGTTCCACCGCATCAATAAATACAATAGTCGTGCTGCTCCTGTCGATATTACCGTATATATCAGGCTGCAGGGATTCAAAAGAAGCAGTATGTTTTATCTCTATATCACCGATATTAGCCAGCTTTTCCGCTTCTCCATCATCATCCCTGCTGAATTTTTTATCTCGTGA
>CAKSVK010000305.1 GCA_934502905.1 uncultured Chitinophagaceae bacterium | reverse complement strand
TACCTGTGCATAAGCAAAGCAGGTATGTATTGCTGCTGTTTTCGTGTTATGCGCTGTTGTCCATGACATTCACACTTAAAGCATGTTATGATATGAGAGGGTCGGGTAAACGCATTGCCATTGAACATATCCGAAGCCCGGTGCACGGGCAGGGCAAACAACCGGCTCCATTACAGGATAGTATTTCAATAATTTTTAAAAACAAAGTGTATGAAAAATAGTGATAACAAAAAAAGCCAGTCTGGTGTCGGAGGCACCAGGCGCGAGACCGGAGAAGAAGTATCGGGCAGTAATGTAAAGAACAAAATAGATAAGCTGAAAAAGCCGATCATCTTCACACTGATGGGTGTAATATGCTTTGGTTGCTTATACCTGATCTTTAAGCCATCATCCGATCCAAAAAAGGAGGAGATTGGTTTAAATGATGTTATTCCCCAGGATACAGATGCAGGGCTTCAGCCTGATAAGCATAAGGAGTATGAACAGGAACTGTTCGAGCAGAAGATGCAGGAAAAGCGAGATGCTTTGATGTCGCTTT
The DNA here is from genome assembly GCA_934502905.1 of uncultured Chitinophagaceae bacterium. Classification (GTDB taxonomy): domain Bacteria; phylum Bacteroidota; class Bacteroidia; order Chitinophagales; family Chitinophagaceae; genus Agriterribacter. Next base: position 2,104 of record CAKSVK010000305.1, on the reverse strand, counting down.
CCGACTACCTTGACCCTGACAGTACAGAAGATGAAGAAGCTGTGCTACCGGATGAACGCAACGAAGGCGACTACGATGAACAGGTACGTGGACCGAGAAATGGCAACACGGCGGTAAATAGTTACCGCAATGCTCAAAGCACGCTGTCTTCGTTTTATGATAATAATGATTACGAAAACCTGGAGCTGCGCAGGCAGCTCGAAGAGTTAAAAGGCCAATTGGCGGAAAAAGAGGTGCCACCAAGCAATACGATCCAGGATCAAATGATGCTGATGGAAAAGTCGTATGAGATGGCGTCCCGTTATCTTCCATCTAATTCACAGCAAGGAAAGACCGATACAACTGTTTCAGCAAAAGGCGCTATGCAGAAGGAATACTTTATTCCATTTGTTGCTGCAAAGAAAAATGCGGTGTCTGCCCTGTACAGGGAACCATCGGACAGTTCCTTTTTGACAGCTTTGTATGGGGAAAGAAACAGGAGCTTTCATACTGCGGGTCATCGGCAGGATGTGGTACAGCCTAAAAATAGTATTCGGGCGGTAGTGCAGGACACGAAGGTTATCACAGATGAGAGCAATGTTCGTTTGCGGTTGCTTGAAGCGGCGCAAATGCCCAGCCGCTTAATTCCGGCGGGTGCGATTTTAACGGCTGGCGCCCGGTTTCAGGGGGGCAGGCTACAGCTAAAAGTGGCATCTATTGAACTGGCGGGCAACATCATACCTGTGGATATTACCGTTTATGACCTGGATGGACAGCAGGGGTTATATGTGCCTTTTTCTCCGGAAGTAAATGCTCTAACTGAAGTAGCTTCCAATATGAGCCAAACTTCCGGAACCAGCATTATGATGACCCGCTCTGCAGGGCAGCAACTTGCCAGCGACCTGGGGCGTGGCGTGGTACAAGGCGTATCCGGCTTTTTTTCGCGGAAGTTGAGAACGCAAAAGGTTACGGTCAAAGCTGGTTACCAGGTATTCCTCGTTTCAAAGAAATAAACTTTCAACACTAAAAACAAAATAAATGAAAATAGTATTTAAAGGCGTATTGATATTGGTTTTAATGTCTGTTGGCTATCACCCTTCTTTTGCTCAAAAGGTTACCGTTACCACAGGCATGGCGAAGGTAGAACCGTACAGGATGGAAGTAACTTATAATAAAACCTCTCATCTTATTTTTCCTTCTGCTATTCGTTACGTAGACCTCGGCAGTGAGTATTTAATTGCCGGAAAAGCAGATGATGCGGAAAATGTTCTTCGCGTGAAAGCGACTGTCCGGGAGTTTGCAGAGGAAACAAATTTTTCGGTGATTACCCAGGATGGTCGTTTTTATAATTTCAATGTATTTTATAATGCTAATCCTGCTACACTGAATTATACCCTTGCCGCTACTGACCAGGTTCCGGAGGGGCAGGGGGCGAATGATGTCGTTTTCGGGGAGTTAGGTAACAGTTCACCTTCGACAACAGACCTTATCATGGAGACTATCTTCAACAGGGGCAAAAGGGTCATCACGCATATAGGCTCAAAGAGCTATGGAATCCGGTTCCTGTTAAGGGGCATTTATGTGCATAACGGAAAATATTATTTCCATACAGAATTGAAAAACCGTTCCAATGTTCCTTTTTCAATAGACTTTGTAAGTTTCAAGATCGTAGATAAGAAAGTAGTTAAGCGTACAGTTGTGCAGGAAAAGCCATTGATCCCGCTGCGTATTTTTCAACCGCTTGAAGAGATTGCCGGCAATATGGATGAGCAAAATGTCTTTTTGCTGGACCAGTTCACGCTTGCGGAAGGCAAGGTATTGATTATAGAAATCTTTGAAAAGAACGGGGGCAGGCAGCAGGTATTGCGCATCAAAAATTCAGACCTGGTTAATGCAAGGTTAGTTAAAAAGATATTGAAGATTTGATATAAAGAGTTCTGTAAAGATAAAGAGGCTATTATAAATAAGGATACAGGAGTATCCTTCGCTAAAAGATGTTGCAACCTCTTTGGCGAGTACTCGTGGTGGAAGAATGGAGCTACGGGGACTTGTCAATGGGGTTGCTCCTTTTGTGCGCACCGCTACTGCCCCGACCAAAGGAAGGGTGAGTATCGGTGCAAGGGTT
>CAKSVK010000304.1 GCA_934502905.1 uncultured Chitinophagaceae bacterium | reverse complement strand
TGAAAAGCATAAAACGTATAGGGAGCAGTATAATACCAGGAAGATAACAACAGAAGAATTTATGAACGCCCTGAAAACAGAACAGCATAATACAAAGTAATCTCTACCAGTTTTACGACCTGCTTACTATCCGTATATTTATCACATAGCGGGATGCCGTTAGAAACGAAGAATATAGAGGATCCGAAGCTGCAAACTTCTCTGGCAACTATCCTCTTTTGTAAAAAATATAATCCGTAACCAAAGGAGTAAGTCCACCCTGCCTGAATTCCGTGGCGATCTGCCCCCTGTGATAGGTCGCATGATTGATCATGTGAAAAAGCACATCCCGGATACAGTTATTAAAAGTCATTCCGCGTGTATTGGTATAATTGATCCGCCCGTTCAGCTCAAACCTCTCCAGAATGGATAAGGAATGCTCGTGGTTCTTCTCTTCAATATCTTTCCAGTCCCCGACAGGATGAATCTCCCAGATACCAAAAGCCGGCTGCTTCGGCTCTATCCTGTTATTCCAGACCTGGTGTGCATTCAGGATGTGATTATACAGCCGTATGGATCTTTCAGATGTCTTATCAGGGCTTTCAATAAAGATATCCCCCAGCTTTTGATTGAAGTGATGGCTATACTCCAGTAACTCGTGAAAAAAAGCTTTCATATCATCTTCATTAAGTTACTGCAAACATACGACAGACCGGTTACGGTGCTGGTGTATTTTGTAATGTGTGAATGCTTCATCCGCCGACAAATAATTATCAGTCATCCATTATTTCGGCCATAAAATCCAGAAACGCCAGGTGGATCAGGCGATGGCAAATCAGTCCTGGAAAAGTTGTGCGGGCATATGCAACCGGACAACCCGTTACCGGCGTATATATCTTTTAATGTTTCCCGTTGAGCTACGCAAATATCCATAGGGATAAAAGGCTTTCTGCAGGATGAGCGTATCAATCTGCGAGCATCTGCGGAACAAGGAGCTCCTGCCATTTTCCGAAGCGCTTTGACGCAGCTCATGACCTGGCCGGGACCAGCAACTGAGCTAAAACTTTTTATGCTCTACCGCGCCTTTAAACCGCCTGTTGAGCGGCGCATTGTTTTCCTCCAGCTGCAGGTCTTCGCGCTGTTTTCTTTGAGATATATTGGAATAGCTGCCTGTGTTGATATAATGTAATGCACTGGCCAGACAGGCTTCTTCCACGTCTCCCCAGTTCCTGTCCAGTCCGTCATTTACGTTTGCCTCAACCGGCAAGCCGTTAAAATAATTACCTACATTATCCTTATTGACAGAACGGAAAGATACCGGGAAGATATACCAGTCTCCTACCCCGATATTGAAATATCCCACCGCTTTTCCATGTGTCGGCTTTCCTATCAGCTTGGTTTCCATATAAGGCTGCAGGCTGTTGATCAGCAGTTCGCTGGCGGAAGCGCTGTTTTTACTGGTGATAAAAAACACCCGGTTCAGCTCCAGGTTTCCTTTTTTACTGAAATTGATGGTCGTATCCATCATATCGCTGTACTTGTCGTTAAAGCGTTGCTTGATCATAAGACCGTTACCGCCAGAAGCAGGTACCAGGTAGTTTGACAGCTCATTTTGTAATTCCACGTAACCGCCACTGTTATAACGCAGGTCAATGATCAGGTCATTGATTCCTTCCGATGCAAAATTGCTGAACACTGTAGCAAACCTGTTTTTGATGGTTTTGACATCACCCAGGAAAGATGTATACACCATATAGCCTACCTTACCTGCTCCGACATTATATACCGTATCCAGGTACACCGGCTTTTGCGGGTATTGTTCCGCGGTAAGCGTCAGTGTTTCTTCAGTGTTATCCGGTTTTAAAAAATCCAGCTTCACCGAAGCACTGTTATATACCGCATCTACAATACGTTGAATGGCAGCATCGCCCGTATTGATAGTAGTGTTCCCGTTGATGCCGGTAATACGCCAGCTTCTGCGCACCCCCGCCCTGTATGCAGGCGACCCGGGCTCGCAATGCGATACACGGAGATCGTTCTCGTCGTTGAAGAAGATGCTGATGCCGAAGTCTTTGGTTATTGCATTGCTGATATCATTCCATTCGTCCTTTTTAAGGGCAAAGCTCCAGCGATCCACCGGCTCGGAAAACCCGGGCTCAATACTGTATTTCCGGATTCCTTCCATCAGGTCATTAGGGTCCGTAAAGTTATTCAACCCGATATCAGAAGGCAGGGATTTATACCACAGATACACTTCCTGTGTATAGGCCCAGGATGTATCCATTATGGCGCGGGCAACCTTATTACGATTATTTTTATCTTTTTCACAACCCACCCCCAAACAGGCGATTGCTAAAGAAAGAACAAGTATGTACTGTTTCATAGATCCATGAGAATTTAAAAGCTAAGTTGAAGGATAATATTAAGCCTGCAATACAACACCCCCGGAAAAACGAAAATTATAACTCAATATTATCACTTTCGATGGAAGATGACCGGTATTATCTTACGGAAATTCCACGCTGCCAGTTGGTAACAAACCGGTTTTTCTTCCAGCAACAGAGTTTTGCCTATTAACCGGGCGCGACGTACATTTGCGATCTATTATCAATTATTAACTTTTAAAATAATACAGGCATGGCAGAAAAAATAAAAGTTGCTAAC
>CAKSVK010000303.1 GCA_934502905.1 uncultured Chitinophagaceae bacterium | reverse complement strand
GGTCTGCAAAGCGCTTTACAGGCGGGATACCGCATCCTGGAACATGGAGGGACGGCCCTGGATGCAGTGGAAGCAGCAGTGAAGGTACTGGAAGATAATCCCCTGTTTAACGCCGGTAAAGGAGCTGTTTTTACCAATGAGGGAAAAAATGAGCTGGATGCGTCCATTATGAACGGCAGCAACCTCGGCGCCGGTGCTGTGGCAGGCGTTACGACGGTAAAACATCCCATAAGCGCCGCAAGAGCGGTAATGGAGAAAAGCGATCATGTGATGATGGCCGGGGCAGGCGCAGACAGGTTTGCAGCACAGCAGGGATTGGAAATTGTGGACCCGTCCTATTTTTTTACGGAAGAACGTTACCGGTCGCTCATGAATCTGAAAGCCAGGGATTCTACGGAAACTGAACTTGACCATTCGGACCGGAAAAAAAGCAGCTTGCTCAGGAATAATGATAACAAATTCGGAACAGTAGGCGCCGTAGCGCTGGACAGGAAGGGAAACCTTGCTGCTGCTACCAGCACCGGCGGAATGACCAACAAACGATATGGCAGGGTAGGAGATTCACCTGTCATCGGCGCCGGTACTTATGCCGATAACAAGACGTGTGCCGTTAGCTGTACAGGATGGGGGGAGTATTTTATACGACTGGTAATGGCCAAGACTGTGAGTGACATGATGGAGTTCGGCAAAGTGTCTCTCCAACAGGCGGTGGATGAGATGATACGAAAACGGTTGCCGGCCCTGGGAGGTGATGGCGGACTCATTGCGGTGGACAGGAATGGGAATATTGCCATGCCCTTTAATACAGAAGGTATGTACAGGGGGTATATTGATGAAAAAGGTAAGGCGGCTGTTCTTATATATAAATAACGTTAATCCAGCGTTGAAGGAATTTCCCGGATGGCATCTTCTATATCATCCACGCTGATCATCAGGGTGACCTGGAAAAAATGCTTGCCATGACCCCGTTCATCTTTATGGTTATAATCGTATTGATATACATAGGCCGGAACGACGCCGAATGTTTTATTCACCTGGTATCCCACTCCCGCCATAAAGCGGTTTCTTAAAAAATAATGTGCTTTATTGGTTAGAAAGACTTCATTAAAAGCAGAAATATACATAGCGCCTGCCTCGATGGATTTTTTATTCACCGGTATCAGCGCATTCAGGCGATACCTGAAACGGTTGCGGTAACCGGTGGAGATCCACTGCTGCTCTATCCGGTAACGGTGTTCAAACTTGACGCGGGTAAGGTAGTTGTTCATCGTGATTTGTTGCCATAACCGCGTTTCATTTGATGTGACAGGTTTATTAAAGCTGCCCTCTTCATCTGTATCGTAAGTTATGTACTTCCCGGTACCTACCAGGACGTTAAAGTTCTTATTCAGCTTATAGGATATACCCCCTTTTACTTCGTAGTAAAAGAAGTCATCATAAAACGATTGTGACCTTAGTTGTAACTCATTAAAAAGCTCCCACTTTTTGTCCAATCCAACTCTTGTGTTGATCACGCTCCAGGAACCCAGCTTATCGGATTGTGCATATATGCCTGAAAACAAGCAAATAAAAAATACTGCCAGAACTGCTTTGCGCATAGGTACTTTTGAAAATATCTGCAATTTTACGACGCAAAGCAGTAGCTTACAAATCTGAAACGATTAATTAACTTTCAGGTAACTGGTCGTTCACGATTTATCGTTACATTTATACCCCTAAATCTAAATCCCGCTTCTAATTATGGACAACAGAAGAGAATTTATTAAAAAAGCCGCTCTCTTATCCGGCGGGGCAGGCGTTTTCAGTGCCCTCCCGGCTTCTATTCAAAAGGCATTTGCAATCAACCCCGCTCCGGGCACCACTTACCTGGATGCTGAACATATTGTTTTCCTGATGCAGGAAAACCGTTCTTTTGACCACAGCTATGGCACTTTGCAGGGAGTTCGGGGCTTCAATGACCCGAGAGCTATTTCCCAGCCTGACGGAAATAAGGTTTGGGCGCAGACGAATGCACAGGGTGAAGCCTACGCGCCTTTTAAGCTCGATCTGAAAGATAGTAAAATAACCTGGCTGGGATCGTTGCCGCATAGCTGGAGTGATATGACCGATGCCCGTAACGAAGGAAAGAATAACGGGTGGCTGGATGCAAAAAAATCCGGGCGGAAAGAATGCCTGGGTATGCCGCTTACCATGGGGTATTTCGGGAGGGAGGATATTCCTTTTTATTATGCGCTGGCGGATGCTTTTACGGTCTGCGACCAGCATTTCTGCTCTTCCCTGACGGGCACCACACCCAATCGCCTGTATTTCTGGACGGGTACCATCCGTGAAAAACATGACCCTGATGTAAAAGCCAATGTCTACAATTCAGATGTGAGTTATGGAAGGGATGCATCCTGGAAGACTTACCCGGAATACCTGGAGGAAAACGGTATATCCTGGCAGATCTATCAGAATGAGCTGAGTGTGGAGACGGGTTTTGAAGATGAGGAAGACGGATGGCTGGCTAACTTTACCAATAATCCCCTGGAATGGTTTACACAATATAACGTTCGTTTTTCCCACAGTCACATGAAGTTCCTGCAAAAAGCCATTCATACGCTTCCTGCAAAGATCAGGGAACTGGAGGAAAAACTGCAGTCCCTGCCGGCGTCTGACGTGGCAAGACCACAG
>CAKSVK010000302.1 GCA_934502905.1 uncultured Chitinophagaceae bacterium | reverse complement strand
GTATGTAGATGAAGAAAAGATCGGTGTACTGGGGGTTTGCGGTGGCGGTGGCTACGCAGCCAATGCAGCCATGACAGAGCGCCGCTTCAAAGCGGTATGCACTGTGGTAGGCGCTAATTACGGACGTCTTATGAGGGAGGGTAATTATACTGCAGATGCCGCCATCAAAACACTGGAAGCCGTTGCAAAACAACGTACCGCACAGGCCCGCGGCGCAGAACCTGCCCTTACCATTTATCGCCCTTCCTGTCATGAAGACAGGATTGCAGCAGGAATGAACGACCTGGATGTTGTTGAAGCGGTGGAATACTATCAGACACCCAGGGCACAGCATCCTAATTCGCCTAATCATTTAAGGCTTGACAGCCTGGATAAAGCAATAGCTTTTGATGCTTTCCACCTGGCAGACCATTTGCTGACACAACCCTTGCTGGTTGTGGCAGGGGACAGGGTAGGTGCATTTGGATCATACCGGGATGCATATGAGCTCTTCAACAAAGCAGCTTCTAAAAACAAGACATTATTTATAGTTCCGGGAGCATCGCATTACGATCTGTATGATGGCGCAGAAGCCACCGGTAAAGCGTTGGAAAAGATAGTTCCTTTTTTTAAAGAGAACTTATAGACAGGTAAGGTTCTTTTTATTAAAGCGCCTGCTTTTTTAAAGGCAGGCGTTTTGTTTATTTTTCCCAGGGAATGTCGTCTACCTTATACAACATTCCTGTATACCGCGCCAATACAAACAGGTAATCGCTCAGCCGGTTGAGATATTGCGGTATTTCCGACGATACCGGGGCATGTTCAGCCAACAGTACGGCACAACGCTCCGCTCTTCTGCACACCGTCCTGGCTATATGAATATATGATATGTGCGGGTGACCACCCGGGAGAATAAAGCTCTTAAGTGGCGGCAGAAGCTCATCCATCCGGTCTATTTCGTTCTCCAGCAATACAACCTCCGTCTTTCCGAGAACGGGCAGCTCCATTTTTATATCTTTTTCAGGATCGGCAGCTAACTGTGCACCTACTACAAATAAATGATGCTGGATCCGTAATAATGTCTGGCGGCTTTTTTCATCTTTCAGCGTATCCCTGCATAAGCCCATGTGTGCATTCAGCTCATCCACCGTACCATAAGCATCTATGCGTATATCGGCTTTAGACACCTTACGTCCGCCTATAAGCGAAGTATAACCTTTATCTCCCGTTTTAGTATAGATCCTGAAAGCCAAGCAAAGCGATTTTAGGTATGTAGTACTTCAGTAGCGGATGTTGCCATATCAGACTCGATCACACCATCCCTTAAACGCACAATCCTTTTAGCGTAATTGGCAATATCCTCTTCGTGCGTTACCAGCACGATCGTATTTCCTGCTTCCTGCAGTCTGGAAAAAATATTCATGATCTCATAAGAGGTCCTGGTATCCAGGTTACCGGTAGGCTCATCCGCCAGCACCAAAGAGGGATTATTTACCAGTGCCCGGGCGATCGCCACCCGCTGACATTGTCCCCCGCTCAGCTCATTGGGCCGGTGGTGGCTTCTGTCCCCCAGGTCTACCTGTTCCAGCACGTGCATAGCCATTTCGGTCCGTTGCTTTTTGGAGATACCGGAATATATAAGTGGTAAAGCCACATTTTCAGCAGCCGTCAGTTTCGGTAGAAGATTAAACTGCTGAAATACGAACCCGATCTCCTTGTTTCTTACTTCCGCCAGGTCATCATCTGCCATTTCGCTCACCCGGTGGCCGTTTAATATATATTCTCCTCCCGTCGGAGAATCCAGACAGCCCAGGATGTTCATCAGGGTACTTTTTCCGGAACCGGAAGGTCCCATCAGCGCTACATACTCATTTTTAAAAATATCGAGGGAAATGCCTTTTAATACCTGCAGCTCCTGCTTCCCCATATAGTAACTTTTCCTGATGTTTTCCAGGTGAATGATCGAATGCATACTGAAGTCTCTTATTTTGCAAATGTTTCAAACAAACAGAACGTATTTCAAATTTTCACAAGTGGGTGATGACACCCGCCTGCAGCGTCCACTACCCGGCCGGTATCTCACCGTCCGGAAAATTTATAGAACGAAAACCTGAAATGCGCTCAACAAATATAAGTCAAACCAGGCGTAAAAGGGAAGAAATATGAGCAGCGGTAAAACAGTAGCATTATCCAGGTATGCCTGTTTTTATTCTGCTGATCTTTTCCGCTTCTTTTTGGGCGCATAAATTTTTTTGCCCTTCAGCAGTATCTCGGTGAACTCACGATGTAAGGGATTTACTTCGGCAGGTTCGGCAGGTAACCTGACCAGCGATAAGATATCGTCCCAGGTTTTTCCTTTGTAATAAGGGGAGCTATTCAATAATCCTCCAAACATGCATACGCCTGCCGCCAGGCGGTAATAATAATCCAGCTCTTCAATAGGCTTATAATTGTCAGTGCACCTGTATAATTGATTCAACATATCTGTCGTACCCGGATAAGCATAGTTTAAGGTAACCGTACCTACCGGCTGGTTGTTTCCGCCAGTGGAGGGTTCTATTTCAAAAACCGCGATCATGGAGTGTCCCGAGCCTATCTCACCCCCTAATAATGTACTGGTGGAATCTTCCAGCGCTTTTCTTTTGTTATCAAAACCGATCAGCCGGTAGCGCCGGACAATCTCTGCATTAAAACCCAGGTTCATGAAAACATTATCGGCTATTGAATATAAGG
>CAKSVK010000301.1 GCA_934502905.1 uncultured Chitinophagaceae bacterium | reverse complement strand
CAGTAGTAGACTGCTTTAATTTCTTTAAGGATTTCGGCAGTAATGAACTATTGCAGGACCGCGATCTTACGGATATGGAAGGTGACGGGCGTACTATTGTAAACCTGCTGACTGACCAGGTGGAATTTGCCAATATAATTGTCCTAAACAAAACCGACCTGGCAGATGCTAGAACGGTAGGCTTGCTCGAGGCGGCTATTCACAGGTTAAATCCCGGTGCGAAAATCCTCCGCTCTTCATTTGGTAAAATACACCCCGGAGAAATCCTGAATACCGGGCTCTTCGATTTTGAAGAAGCGCAGAATTCGGCAGGCTGGCAAAAAGAGCTGGAAGCTGATAGCCATATTCCTGAAACGGAAGAATATGGTATTGGCTCATTTGTATTTCGCAGCCATAAGCCCTTTCATCCTGAGCGGCTCTGGTCTTATCTGCATACAGCATATTCACAGGATATTATAAGGGCTAAGGGATTATTCTGGCTTGCATCAAGACCTGATGATGCCATAAACTTTTCACAGGCGGGTGGTTCTTCCAGATTAGAGAAAGCAGGTGTATGGTGGTGCAGCATACCCTATCCGGAAAGGATACGATACGCAAGCTACGTTCAAAATAAAGAATACATTGAAAGCCGCTGGAGCAAACAATGGGGCGACCGTTTGAACGAGCTGGTTTTTATCGGGCAGGATATGGATAAGCAAAGAATCACTGCAGAATTAGAGCAATGCCTGCTGCAGGACAATGAGCAGCATTTATTTGATAAGCAAATAAGGTTCAATGACCCGTTTCCGGAAGATATATAAACACCCGGCACCATAACATACGGTCATTCACCCAGCAGTGTGAATTTTCTGTAAGCGTGTTGCTCATTGTTTTTCCATGGAGTCACATTTTAAAAATTCAATAATATGACTGAAAGTAAAAAATTCGATGTGATCATTGTCGGAGGGAGCTATGCAGGACTTTCAGCTGCACTGGCTTTGGGGCGGGCTTTGCGGCATGTACTGATCATAGACAGCGGATTGCCGTGCAACCGGCAAACACCGCACTCGCACAACTTTATTACGCAAGATGGCGAAAAGCCAGTCGTTATTGCTGAAAAAGCAATGATGCAGGTGTTGAAATACGACACCGTGAAATTTATGACCGGTGTTGCCGTTAGCGGAAAGAAAACCAGGAAAGGATTTGTCATTATCACACAGGCAGGTGAAACGTTTGAAGCAAAGAAGCTTATTGTAGCCACAGGTATAAAAGATATAATGCCCCGTATCAGAGGTTTTGCCGAATGTTGGGGCATTTCCGTTATCCATTGCCCGTATTGCCACGGTTACGAAGTAAAGAATGAAAAAACAGGTATCCTGGCCGATGGAGATTTTGCGCTTCATTATGCTCAGCTCCTTCTTAACTGGACAAAAGACCTGACCGTCTTTACGAACGGAAAATCTGTTTTGACGCAAGCACAAACCAATAAGATTGCCCAACATAATATTCCCATAATCGAAAAAGAAATTGCTTACCTGCAGCATGAAAATGATAAAGTTCAGCAAATAGTCTTCAGGGATAATTCGGTTTTTAATCTCAAAGTTATTTATGCACGGCCCGGCTTTGAACAGCATTGCAGGATCCCTGAAATGCTGGGCTGTGAACTGACCGAGCCGGGCCTGGTAAAAACGGATATGTTTCAAAAAACAACGGTACCAGGTGTTTTTGCCTGTGGCGACAATGCCAGTCCTATGCGCTCCCTGGCCAATGCCGTAGCGACGGGAAATATGGCCGGCGCAATAGTTAATAATACAATGACGGAGGAGAGTTTTTAACGAATACAAAGTAAAATTGAACTATGCTCCTGCGCAATATGCATCTTGTTTTTACATGGATTCTATTACTTGCCGGTTATTCATCGCCGGCGCAAGAAAATGTTATTAAAGGCAGGGTTACAGACACCAAAGGCGTTATCCCTTTTGTTACAATAATCCTTAATGACCTCGCTGATACAAGTCATCCTCAACACGCATGGACAGACAGCCTGGGTTACTATCAATTTGAGGTTCTTCAGAACAGGAAATACCTTATCAAAGCAAGGCACCTTGGCTATCGTGAATTTATCAGTGATACTATATGGATATATGCCGGTAATGAACCCCATATTTTAGATTTTATGCTTTATGAAAACGCCGCCCATCTGAAGGAAGTTGTTATCAATTCAAAGAAAAAAGTATTTGAAACCGACAAAGGAAAAATGACCTTCCATGTGCAAAACTCGGGGATGACAACCGGGCAAACAGCCCTTGATATGCTGAAAAGGCTACCGGGGGTGAGTGTAGGGCAAAACGACCAGATCCTTTTCCGTGGTTCGCCGGGCATCAATGTGATGGTAAACGGGAAAATGACGTATCTGTCGGGTAACCAGCTGATCAATTTCCTGACGGGTATGAGTGCGGAAGATATTAATAAGATAGAGCTTATAACAACGCCATCGGCCGAATTTGACGCAGCGGGAAATGTCGGCATCATTAATATTGTTCCCCGCGTATCTCTAAAAAAAGGCTATGCCATTGACCTGCGTACTTCGGTTTCAAAAGGAAAATACTGGATGACGAATGAGAACATATCGGCAAGTGTCCGCACAAAAAAGCTTACCCTGTACGGCTCTTACGATTTTAATACACCGCACAGCTTTTACCGGAGTAGCAGCGGAAATAACTACCATGACAATGGTGACCTTTTGCAATTAGGACGGGATAACGA
>CAKSVK010000300.1 GCA_934502905.1 uncultured Chitinophagaceae bacterium | reverse complement strand
GCATAATATAAACCCTTTTTTTCCAACAGTGCTGTATGAGAGCCCATTTCTGTTATCCTTCCTTTTTCCAGCACGTAAATCGTATCCGCGTGCATAATGGTGGAAAGCCGGTGAGCGATCAGGATGGTAATAGGGTCTCTTTTTTCTGAGATCTCCCTGATGGTTTCAGTGATGGCTTCTTCCGTGATAGAATCGAGGGCCGATGTAGCTTCGTCGAAGATCAGCAGCCTGGGATGACGCAGTAAGGCGCGGGCAATAGCGATCCTTTGCTTTTCTCCCCCTGATAGTTTCATGCCGCCTTCCCCGAGGACAGCGTCGAGTCCTCTTCCTGACCTGGATAACAGGTTGTCACAGGAAGCCTGGTGCAGGGCCTGTATCATTTCCTTTTCGGTAGCGTCAGGCTTTACGAATAACAGGTTATCCCTGATGGTTCCAAAGAACAACTGGGTTTCCTGCGTTACAAAACCGATCTGCCGGCGCATTTCATTGTATCGTATATCCGTCGCCGGTATATTATTGAAAAGGATCTCGCCCGAGACGGACCGGTATAAACCTACCAATAATTTTACCAGGGTAGATTTTCCCGAGCCTGAAGGCCCTACAAAAGCTACCGTATCACCACTTTTAAAATGAAAGCTGATATCGTCAATAGCGTTGACAGAGGCGGTTGCATGCCGGAAAGTCACATGGTCGAATGTCATAGATTCAAGCGGCCCCAGCCCAACAGGCTCCTCGGGGCGGGTCTCTACCGGCTTCTTCATCAGCTTGTCAAAGTTCATAATGGAAGCTTCTGCTTCCCTGTAGGAGAGAATAATGTTGCCCAGTTCCTGCAAGGGCCCGAATATAGTAGTGGACATGAACTGCATGCTGATCAATTCTCCCGGAGATAATGCATGCCTGAAGATCAACCATAAAAGGATGAACAGGATAGATTGCTTCAACACTGTAAGGGCCGTACTTTGCAGGAAGCTGAGGGTGCGCACCTTTTTTACCTTTTGCATTTCCAGCTCAAAGATCTTTTGCGTGTGTGCCCGCAGCCGTTTGATCTCGGGATAGGTTAAACCGAGACTTTTGACCAGCTCTATATTCCGTAACGATTCTGTAATGACGCCGGACATCTGGTTGGTTTCCCGGTTAATAGAACGTTGCAACGTCTTTATCTTTTTACTCAACAGGCCGGTTAACCCGCCCAATACACCCACGCCGACGATAAATACCGGTATCAGCAGCCAATGTTTGGTGATGGCGTACCAAATGAGAAAACCAATGCCTATCAGGGAGGAAAAAAGGATATTGATAAATGCATTGATAAAACGCTCTGTATCTGTACGGACTTTTTGCAGGGTAGATAATGTTTCTCCGCTTCGTTGTCCTTCAAATTCCTGGAATGAAAGCCGTAAGGTTTGCCGGAGCCCGTCATTAAAGATCTGCATGCCGAACTTCTGCACAACAAGACGCGTGATGTATTCCTGGAAGGTTTTTGCCGCTCTTGCCAGCAATGCTATAGCAATAGCCACAGCCAGCCAGAACAATACACCTTTTACCAACTCTTCTTCTGTTTTTCCCTGTGGCTGGATCGCATAGTCGTCTATGATCTTCCCGAATATTAACGGATCTATAAGTGTAAGTAGTTGTGCCGTTCCGGCGAGCATCAACGAAAGTACGATCAGCCAACGGTGGGGTTGCAGATAGTGCCAGAGTATTTGCATATTATAAAGGTAAGATCGAAGCGGCGCTTATCATATATTTTTATGAACCAGCGCAGAGGATTACACGAAGACCGGCAAAAGCGGGTCATCTTTACTTTTTATATTGAATAATCCCGGAACTTTGCACATTAAAAATAAAAAGGATGAAGAAGACGAAAATCAGGAACACAACATTGGAAATAGCGCCGGTTAATTTCGGCGGAAATGTATTTGGCTGGACGCTGGATGAGCCGCAATCTTTTGATATACTCGACAAATTTACCGGCGCCGGGTATAATTTTATTGATACAGCCGATACCTATGCCTGGTGGGTAAATGGTACCGGCGGGCAATCGGAAACCATTATTGGTAACTGGATGAGATCCCGCAAAAACCGTAAGGATGTTATTGTGGCTACCAAGGTGGGGTCGGAAACCAAAGAGCATGGCTATGACATCAGTAAAAAACATATCCTGCGATCTGCTGACGAGTCCCTGCAACGATTGGGCACTGATTATATCGATCTGTATTATACCCATTTTGATGACGATAAAACCCCTGTGGAAGAAACGCTGGAAGCATATGATACGCTTATACGGGCGGGAAAGGTTCGTTATATTGCTGCTTCCAATTTGTCTCCAGAACGCCTGGTTGCTTCATTGGAGGCTGCGGAAAAAAACGGGCTTCCCAGGTATGTAGCTTTACAACCGCATTATAACCTGGTAGAACGCACGAAGTTTGAAACAGACTATGCTCCGGTAGCGGAAAAATATGAGCTGAGTGTATTTCCTTACTGGGCATTGGCGGCAGGATTCCTTACCGGGAAATACAGGACTGAGGAAGACCTTGGCAAGAGTCAGCGCGGCGGAGCGGCAAAAAAATACCTGGATGAAAAAGGGGTATCGGTATTGGATGCGCTGGATGCAGTAGCGAAAAAACATGAGGCAGCGCCTGCAACAGTAGCTTTAGCGTGGTTATTGGCGCAGCCGCTGATCACAGCGCCGGTTGTAAGCGCAACCAGTGAAAACCAGCTGCAAACTATTTTTGCTGCACCTGAGCTTTTGCTTGACCGTGAAGACCTGGACAGACTTGATG
>CAKSVK010000299.1 GCA_934502905.1 uncultured Chitinophagaceae bacterium | reverse complement strand
AGGTGGTGGTGAAGTAGGAGGCCTGTGCAATTGTTTAACGTTAACACAATAGTCCATTCTTGTTTTTGCCTGCCATTTCTTTTCCTTTCCATTCCGTATTGTTCCCCGTCATTCCATATTTTTTCCTGTCATTCCGACGCAGGAGGAATCTGATCCTTCGATACGTGGAGACACGTATCAGGGCAAGGGAGTGCCCGGTCGCGTGTCCGCAAGCGATTTTCAGGACTATGATTTACAATAATTTATCCCATATGCCATAGGCAGTAAGGAATCCCCCAAGGTCTATTTTCAACATTCCAATATTGCTTACCTTTGCCAACTTTAAGCTGATATATGGAACTGAGTAAGAATTATATACCGCACGACGTTGAAAATAAATGGAATACAGCCTGGAAAGCAGGCGGTTATTTTAAAAGTATACCTGACGACCGGCAGCCTTTTACAGTGGTGATCCCCCCGCCGAATGTTACGGGTGTGCTGCATATGGGACATACCCTCAATGAAACCGTACAGGATATACTGGTTCGCAGGGCCCGTATGAAGGGTTTTAATGCCTGCTGGGTACCGGGTAGCGACCATGCTTCCATCGCAACGGAAGCCAGGGTAGTTGCAATGCTTAAAGAGAAGGGGATAGACAAGAACAAACTTACCCGCGAGGAATTTCTGCAATATGCTTTTGAATGGAAGGAGAAATACGGTGGTATTATCTATCACCAGATAGAAAAGCTGGGCTGTAGTGTGGATTGGGACCGCGTGACCTTCACGATGGATAAAACGTACTATGCTGCTGTGATCAAGGTATTCGTTGACCTGTTTGAGAAAGGACTGATATACCGTGGTGCGCGCATGATCAACTGGGACCCTGCTGCCAAAACAGCGCTCAGCGACGAAGAGGTGGAGTACAGGGACGGGGAAGGCAAATTATACCATATCCGTTATGCTGTTACCGATGCGGATGGCAATACGCTTAAAAGTCCGGCTACCGGTGAAGCGGCGATCGTCATTGCGACGCAACGTCCGGAAACCATCATGGGAGATACCGCCATTTGCGTAAATCCCAACGACGAACGTTATGCGTATTTAAAAGGTGCATACGCAGAAATACCATTGATCAAACGCCGTATACCCGTCATTTTTGATGATTATGTAGACGTTTCATTTGGTACCGGCGCATTGAAGGTAACACCCGCGCATGATATCAATGACTATAACCTGGGGCTGAAGCATAACCTGGAAATAGTAGACACATTGAATGAAGACGGTACGCTCAGCAAGGCTGCGCAAATATATGTGGGAGAGGACCGGTTTGTAGCCCGGAAGAAGATCATCGCCGAGCTGCAGGAAAAAGGACTGATCGTAAAAGAAGAAACCTATGCCACCCGCCTGGGGTATAGCCAGCGTACGGGGGCGGTGGTAGAGCCGCGCATCAGCACACAATGGTTCCTGAAGATGAAAGAGCTGGCAGGACCAGCATTGAAAGCAGTAGTGGAAGGTGATATTAAAATTCATCCCGGCGACCGTTTCCTGGCGACCTATAAATACTGGCTGGAAAATGTAAAGGACTGGTGCATCAGCCGCCAGCTTTGGTGGGGGCAGCAGATACCAGCCTGGTACGACAGCAGGGGTAATTTTGTAGTAGCCGAGAATGAAGAGGCCGCTGTTGCCTTATACAAACAACAGTATGGCACAACCGAAGCGCTGAAGCAGGATGCAGACGTGCTGGATACCTGGTTTTCTTCCTGGTTATGGCCCATGGAAGTATTCAAAGGAATTTCCAGTCCCGGTAATGCAGATATACAATATTATTATCCTACCTCTGTGCTGGTGACAGGACAGGATATTATTTTCTTCTGGGTAGCCCGGATGATCATGGCGGGACTGGAATACAATAAGGAAAAGCCGATGCCTGCTGCGGTACCTTTTAAAGACGTGTATTTTACGGGAATGGTAAGAGATAAGCAGGGGCGCAAAATGAGCAAATCGCTTGGAAATTCTCCTGATCTGCTTGAGCTTATTAAAGAATATGGCGCTGATGCGGTTCGTTTCGGCATCATGATCTCTTCTCCTGCCGGTAACGACCTGTTGTTTGATACAGCCTCCCTGGAGCAGGGGAAATTCTTCAATAATAAAATGTGGAATGCCCTGAAGCTGGTGAAAATGTGGGAGCAAAAAATAAGTGTGGACCTGCCGGAACAGGATACATTTGCAACCGAGTGGTTTGCGAGCCGGTTGAATGAAGCCAGGCAGCAGGTGGATAAGCTGATCGGGGAATTCCGCCTGAGCGAGGCCCTGAAAGTAATTTATTCATTGATATGGGATGACTTCTGCAGCTGGTACCTGGAATGGGTAAAACCCGATTACGAACAGCCTGTTGCAGCGGCTGTGTATTATAAGACAAATAATTTCTTCAGCGATCTGCTGCAGCTGCTCCATCCCTTTATGCCTTTTATTACAGAAGAGATCAACGCGGCAATCGGAAATCAACACCCATTGTGTATAAAGATGATAACTGTAGAGGGAACAGTGGATGATAACAGGCTGGCTGAA
The DNA here is from genome assembly GCA_934502905.1 of uncultured Chitinophagaceae bacterium. Classification (GTDB taxonomy): domain Bacteria; phylum Bacteroidota; class Bacteroidia; order Chitinophagales; family Chitinophagaceae; genus Agriterribacter. Next base: position 288 of record CAKSVK010000299.1, on the reverse strand, counting down.
GGTGAGCTGCTGAAACAGATCGTAACCACCATAAGAGATGCAAGGACAAAAAACCAGCTGAAGCCCAGGCAGGAAATTGACCTGTTTGTTCAGACCGAAAAGGAAAAAGTATATGAAAGGATCATTCCCGTGTTGTCAAAACAGGTGAATGCAACCAATGTGCGGCTGGTAAAAGATCCTGTACCCAATTGTCTGAATATTGTATCCGGAAAAGACCGTTTATATATACAGGCAGAGATCACTGTAGACGCTTCTGCACAGAAGGAACAGCTAATGAAAGACCTGGAA
>CAKSVK010000298.1 GCA_934502905.1 uncultured Chitinophagaceae bacterium | reverse complement strand
CTCTTTACAACGGTTGGCCCCGTAAATCCAACTCCGGGGCTCGCAATGGGTGCTGCTTTTTTATCGGCGTTGCTCCACACTTTTTTGTTAGTGGCAGAGTACAGGTTAAATGTACCGTTATCTTCTAAAACGGCTCGTACGGGTTTCCAGTCGGCGGTTCCGAATTTAGGATCGAAGAAGGCTTGTGTCATGCTGCTCCACACAGGTTTATTGTCCTTATTATAAACCACTAAGTTACCGTCTGTCTGTAAGATGAGATAATGCCCACGGCCTAAGTAAACCATGCTGCACCATACAAACTCATCCCCTTTCGTTTTTTTCAGACACAGGTTACCATCAGCCTGCATGGCCAGATAATATACTTTATTGGTGGAAATAAGGCGTTGTCCTTCCGTTAGTTTTTGTCCGGCCGAAAGGGTATTGGTACCCTGCTGTGCCATTGCTGTATAGCTGACCATATTCATAGTGGCGAATAGGGTTGCAAATAATAGATGTTTCATTTTTTTCAATAGATTAGTTTCTTATTATGATTAGTTGGCAGCCCATATTTGCTGCCCGTTTCTGTTTACAAGCCTAAGTTTTCCGTTGTTAGTCAGTTCTAATAACTTCAGCTCTTTAGAAAGAATAGCTGCTGCTTTGGCATCCCGCCCTGTTGTAGCACAATACGTCTTGCCTTGTTTGGTATCCCTACAAACATTTCCGTCCGGATTGAAGGATAAAAAGCTGGCTTTAGGTCTGGAGCCGCCATTAGACAGCGGGAAACGATAAGTTTCCCTGAATTGACCATTGTTCTGCACTTCTTCAATTACAATATTGCCGTCGGTAGTTACCCGCAACTGGTAACGGCCATTGGCAGATACTAACTTTTCATTTTCTGACAAACGTTCTCCGGGTATCATACTGGCCTGGTACTTCATTAAAGCACCTTTGGATTCACTGTTGGTGGTAGTTGGTGCTACCGGCTTTGTACGGGCCGCTGCATTCGGATTATCGGCTATGCAACGGGTGCTTTGTGCATACGATGCGATACCTGCTGCCAACGCCAATATTGCAGTTAAACAAAAGAATTTGATTTTTTTCATCCCCCTATTGTTTTTATTTTGCCCCTGTTTATAGGTAGACAAAGGAAACAAGCGGTCATTTTATCATGAAATTTCCGGGATAGAATGACGATTTTAGGGATAGAAATTGCCTAAAACCAAACGGTAAGCTCAAATCCGTTATCGCTTTTGGTTTCGGCTACACCGTCTAACTGGTCTATCAGCCCTTTGATGATTTCCTGACCCAGCCCCTTTTCGCTTGGTGCGTTAAAATCAAAACCGCTCCCGTTGTCGGAGTAGGACAGTGTATGGCCATTGGAGTCTTTGGTAAGCTCTATGCTGATGATTCCGATATTTTGTTTTTGGAAAGCGTGTTTCATGCTGTTGCTGACAAGCTCCACTATTATCAAACCTAAAGGCAGAGCTTTTTCCAAGGATATTTTTTCTATTTCCACATGTACCTGCAGGTTCACTTTTTTGCTGTGGCCGTCGTAAGAATCTTTAACTAATTCAGAGAGTTCGGTAACGTACATTTTTACATCCACCTCATGCACCTTGTCTGAAACATTCAGCTTTTTATGAAGCAAGGCCATCGAATGGATACGGTTTTGATTGCCTCTGATCAGCTCTTCAATGTTATTAAAGTTTACCGATTCTTTCTGGATTTCGAGAATACTGATAACATGCTGCAGATTGTTTTTTACCCTGTGCTGTAGTTCAGACAACAGCACCTGTTTCTGCTTCAGTGTTTTGGTCAGCTCTCCTAACTGTGTATTGATAATCCTGTTTTGTTTGTTAATTTGCCTGTTTTTACGGTACAGCATCACAGACCCGAAAACAATTACGGCAAGCAGACTGCCTATAAAATACAGCTGCTGCTCCCTGCTTTTGATGACGGATTCTTTTTTGTCGTTTTCGTATTGTTCTGCAAGACTCCTGGTAGTGGATAATTCTGCTTCAATATGAGATTTTTCCCTGTCGTCATAAGCCAGCATCAGATAATGATATGCAGAATCCAATACGCCCAGTTCTTTATAGATACTTGCCCGTTGTTTGCTTATACCATATTTGTGATAAGTAAACATATTTTTATAGTAAGGCAGAGCCAAAGCATTGTACTCTAACGCCTCTTTATATTTCCCGTCTTTTATGTAATTAGATGCCACATTGCTATACATATTTGACACCGTTTGAAAATTATTGGTTTTCTTCCAATGGGGTAAACTTTTTAAGTAATATGCCGAAGACTCCTCTGTTTTTCCTATTTTAGAATTTAAAATCCCCATGACCACATAACCATCATTCACGTCATTTTCATTGTTATATTTTTCAGCAAATTCTATTGCTTTTGCGGCATAATAAAAAGCTGAGTCTTTGCTTGCCTGAAAACCCAGCTTTTCCATACGCTTTTTCTTGTCAGCCGGTTCAGGGTTGTTTTCAAATCCAAAATACCGGTGCATCTGTGCGTATCTTATAAATAATGTACTGTATAAATCATTAAAATGATGTTCCCGGCACATCTTTCTGGCTTCTTCCAGATACTTGTAAGCCAAATCCGTATTACCTGCTTTTTCGTAGTTTAAGGCAACATAGATTTTTGCGCGGCAGGCAATCCTGTATAGATTGTTTTTTTCTGCCTCTTTCAAGACCTCCAAAAAGATTGACAAAGCCTTATTATGCTGATATTGCCTGTCCTTTACCAGGCCTTGCAGTAAATGCACCAAGGCTTTTTCTTCCTGATATTGATTGCGGGGATATTTTTCATTGAGAAGTTTATGCAAGTTATCTGCTTCTTTTTCTGCAACATCAAATTGTTTATATTTTATCAAACTGTCGATTCTATTTATTTCTTTGTTAATAGAAATATCCTGAGC
>CAKSVK010000297.1 GCA_934502905.1 uncultured Chitinophagaceae bacterium | reverse complement strand
GCACCCTACATATGCTTACTATTCTGAATTATATAACCTGGGATATTGATCCGATTATTTTCACACTGGGCAGCTATTCGCTGCGTTACTACACCGTTTGTTTCCTGCTGGCATTTATCAGTGCTTATATTGTGATGCTACGCATCTTTAAAAAAGAAGGAAAGCCACAGGAAATGCTGGACCAACTAACGATCTATATCTTTCTGGGAACACTGATCGGTGCCCGCCTGGGGCACTGTCTGTTTTACGAATTTGATTATTATATCAAACATCCGCTGGAAATGATCCTGCCGGTACAGTTTACAGATAACGGTATACAGATCACTGGATTCCAGGGACTGGCCAGCCATGGAGGAGCATTAGGTATCCTGACGGCATTAGTCCTCTTTAGCCGGAAAACGAAAACGGATTTCCTGTGGATTACCGACCGTATCGTCATCGTTGTTGCACTGGCGGGGACATTCGTCCGGCTGGGGAACTTTTTCAACTCAGAGATCATCGGTCGTCCGACAGATGTTCCCTGGGCGGTCATTTTCAGCCGGGTGGATATGCAACCAAGACATCCATCCCAACTTTATGAAGCAATCTGCTATATCCTGATTTTCTTCCTGCTTTACCGTATCTATCTGACGAAGCAAAACCTGAAACCAGGTTATATCTTTGGTATTTTCCTCATCTTGCTATTTGGCGCCCGGTTTGCCATTGAGTTCCTGAAAGAGAATCAGGAGAGTTTTGAGGATACCATGAGCTATAATATGGGGCAGCTGCTCAGTATTCCGTTCATCATTCTCGGGGGATATCTCCTCTTCCGGAAACCACCGCCGGTCAAGACCATAAAAAAAAGGGCATAAGCAGGGCTTGACCGTAAAATTTTTACAGAGATTATTTTGCGGCTCGTGCTATTAGCCACAACTTTGCACGCATGAAGAAATTACTACTACTGCTGGTGGCAGCTGTGACAACATTGCAGGCCAGCGCGGACGAGGGCATGTGGTTCCTGATGCACCTAAAGCGTCTGAACCAAGCCGACATGCAGAAAATGGGCCTCCGCCTGACGGCTGAGGAGATTTACAGCATCAACAATTCCAGCCTCAAAGATGCCATTGTCCAGTTTGGTGGCGGCTGTACTGCCGAAATGATCTCAAAAGACGGACTGGTACTTACCAATCATCACTGTGGCTACGGCGCCATTGCGGAACTTTCCTCCGCAGAAAAAGACTACCTGACTAATGGATTCTGGGCGCAGACCCGACAACAGGAGCTGAAGCCGAAAGATCTGAAAGTACGCTTCTTTGTTCGCATGGATGATGTGACGGACCGTATCCTCAGCAAAGTGAATGATGGGATGAGTGAGGCCGAACGCGATAAGGCCATTGCCAATGAGACGGCGCTGATCGAAAAAGAGAACGGCGAAAACGGAAAGTATGTTGTATCCGTCGCTTCGTTTTATAATGGCAACGAGTTTTATTACTTTGTTTACCAAGACTATACAGATGTACGTCTGGTAGGAACGCCCCCCAACAGCATTGGTAAATTCGGCGGGGATACGGACAATTGGGAGTGGCCGCGGCATACAGGCGATTTTGCCCTATTCAGGGTATATGCAGATAAAGACGGAAATCCAGCTCCTTATTCGGCAAACAATGTTCCGCTAAAGCCCAAATATCATCTTCCCATCAGCCTGAAAGGTTTCCGTGAGCATGATTTTGCCATGATCCTGGGTTATCCGGGCAGGACAAACCGGTGGATGCCATCCGGCGGCATTGAACAGAATGTAAACTTCAGCTACCCGGCATGGGTAGAAGCTTCCAAAACAGGGATGGATGCCATGAAGAAATATATGGATCAGGATAAGCAGGTCCGGATCGATTATGCCTCAAAATATGCTCAGGTGGCAAACTACTGGAAAAACCGCCAGGGGATGATCGATGCCCTGAGCCAGCACCAGACCGCAAAGGCAAAGAAAAAGGAAGAAATACGATTCAATAAATGGGCTAATAAAACTTCCAACAAAGACCGTTACGGTGACGTGGTGACTACCCTGGACCATTATTATACCCAGACCAACGAAAACGGCCGCCACGACAATTACCTGATGGGTATGCTACGCTCCAGTAACCTGGCCATGATCCCCTTCCGTATAGGTGGTGCGCTGATATATTACCAACAGCAGGGGAAAGAAGTACAGGAACAGATACTGCCCCGTATACAGGAGGAAATTGATAATCTCTACAAAGGGTTTTACCTGCCTTTGGAAAAAGAAGTCCTGGCCGCCGAACTGAATCTATATGCCGCCAAAGCGGGGGATAACCTGCTGGCACCATATATTGCCGAATTGAAGGCCAAAAACGGTGGTGATTTCACGGCGTTTATCGAACAGGCCAGTGCAAAGAGCATCTTCGCCTCCAAAGAAAAAATACATGCCTTCCTTGCCAAACCAAACGTGGCAGCGTTGCAAAGCGATGAGCTTTTTAAACTCTCCAATGACATCATTAACCGCTACCGGAGCAGAACACCCGAGCAGGAACAGCTGGATGCGGATTTCCAACGCGCCTTTCGTCTGTACACAGAGGGAGTGCTGAAGGCTAATCCGAAGAAAAAATACTACCCGGACGCCAACAGTACCTTACGTTTAACCTACGGCAAGATCCGCAGCCTGCCGAAGGACCCGCGAAATGATGCCAAAAAGAATTATTATACGACACTGAAAGGCACTGTTGCGAAATATCAGCCGGGCGATGACGAGTTCGATCTGCCGAAGGAACTGATCTCGCTTTACGAAGCCGGTGACTATGGTCGTTACGCAGATAAAGACGGACACCTTTCCATAAACTTCCTAACGGATAACGATATTACTGGTGGCAACTCCGGGTCGCCGGTAATCAACGGCAACGGAGAGCTGATCGGGATCGCCTTTGACGGTAATATCGAGGCT
>CAKSVK010000296.1 GCA_934502905.1 uncultured Chitinophagaceae bacterium | reverse complement strand
TATTAATGGGGCGAATACTGCCGGAAGCCTGCAATTTATGTCCGACATTTTTAAAAAGCATTTTCCGCAGGAAAGGTTTGATTTCAGTTTCGTTGATGAAAGAGTAGCAGCCCAGTATCAAACGGAGATAAGGCTTACACAGCTCATAAGTATGTTTACAATACTTTCCATATCATTATTGGGGCTTGGCTTATTCAGCCTGGTATCTTTGATCGTTCGTAAACGTACAAAAGAGATCGGGATCAGGAAAGTGCTGGGAGCTTCTGTAAACAGCATTTTTGTTTTAATTGGTAAGGAATTTATTGTTTTGATCCTGCTCGCCCTGGCTGCAGGTATACCGCTGGCTCATCTCGCTGCCATAAAATGGCTGGAGGGATACGCTTACAGAACAGGTGTTGACTGGTGGTTTTATGGGTTATCCGCTTTCATTACTGTACTGGTGGTATCACTGAGTATCGGAAGCAGGTCGGTTCCGGCTGCGAGGGCAAACCCGGTGAAGGCATTGCGGAGCGAGTGATTAATTTGAAAATGAGATAATTTGAAAACGTGGGAATTTGAAAATTGGGAATGTTCTGTTTGGATATGTTTTGTTGATGATGTGGAATAACTAAAAGCCTGGAACTTCTATATAGCGCCTCCTTTTCCGCAGGGGGAGCAGAATAAGAGCGTGAGACCAGAACATATATCAGCAATCAGAAATCATACATCAGAAATTACAGACTATGCTCAAGAACTATTTCAAAATCGCGGTGAGGCATATTGTGAAATACAGGGTATTTTCCATTATAAACATTCTGTGCCTTGCTATAGGTATAACCTTCACTATATTGATTGGCGACTATATTCTACATGAAAAACAGGTTAATGCCGGTATCCGCAATGTTGACCGGCAATACCTTGTTAAAAGCAATTGGAAAGTAAAAAAGATGGGATTGGATATTACCACGCTTGGTCCATTGCCGCAAACCTTAGGAAACGAATATCCTTCTCTTGTTGCTAATTATTACCGATATAACCCTGTAACCAATGTCGTTTCTGCAGGCGATAAGCATTTTAAGGAAAATATTGCGATAGGCGATACCACCGTTGTAAGCATGTACGGACTGGAAGTGTTGTATGGCGATCCATCGAAGGCTTTTACCAATAACAATTCTGCTGTAATAACAGAATCGTTGGCTTTGAAGCTTTTTGATCAGAAAGATGCCGTTGGTAAAACACTCGATATACAGGGTGTTAACAACGAAAAACAGGCATACACTGTTTCAGCTGTTTTAAAAGACAGGTCTTTTAACTCTGTGATTGATTTAATCGATAATGATTATAAAATTTTTGTTCCCACGGTTGGCAATCATTATTACCCTGGCGGTGACCCGGCAGATAATTGGGAGCAGGTATTTGAAGTAGGGGCTGTCGAGCTTCAGAAAGGTGTTCAACCTAAGGATTTGGAAGTCCCTGTAAAGCAGGTGCTTGCCAAATATGCATCGGCAGATATCAATAATAACCTGACGGTTGAGCTGGCGCCTGTTAAGGATTATTATATCAAATCCAATAATGGCGCTGTTCAAAAAATGATATTAACGCTCTCAATAGTTGTGATATTCATTATAACAATGGCGATCATCAATTTCATTAATATAAATATCGGCACATCGTCATACCGCGTTAAAGAAATAGGATTGCGCAAAGTATTTGGCGGGGAAAGAAAGCAATTGATCATACAACATCTTACAGAATCTTTGTTGCTCACATTTATATCGGGCTTATTATCGTTTGCCTTGTATGAATTGTTACGCCCGTATTTTTCATCCATGCTTAATACGCCATTATCGGCGATCTGGCAATTTGATGCAGCAAGGCTATTATTGATAATATTATTGATTATTGCTATCGGTGTTATGGCAGGGATTTACCCCGCTTTTGTGCTGAGTGCATCCGGTACCATTACTGCAATAAAAGGCAGGATTGACACGGCAAAAGGTGGACTGAACCTCCGCAAATCATTATTGGTCATTCAATTCACGCTGGCTATAGTAGTTTTTGTTGCAGCGCTGAATGTTTCAAACCAGGTAGACTACGTTTTTAATAAAGATCTCGGCTATAATAAAGAACAGATATTAGTAGCTACCGCTTTTCCAAAGCAATGGGATTCTGCCGGCATAGCCAAAATGGAGACCATACGCAATGGCCTGATAAATCTGCCCGGGGTAACAGATGCCAGCATTGCTTATGAAGTGCCTGACCGGAAGCCGCCAAACACCGTCGGCATGATACCGGCAGGCCCGTCTGCTGAGCAACCTTATATAATTTCCGTTATATCAACCGATGAGCATTATGCAAAAACATTTGGACTTAAAGTAATATCAGGAAATTTTTTTAATGCAGGTAAGAGCGCTTATACGCCCGGCCAAATCGTATTGAATGAATCGGCTGCAAAGGCGCTTGGTATTGATATTGAAAATGCACAGGGTCAGCAGGTAAAAGTACCATCGTTTAAAAATGCTGTTTTTACAGTAGCTGGTGTGGTCAGGGACTTTAACTATTCCAGCATGCATGATAAAATTGAGCCGCTGGCGCTTATGCATACCAGGGATATGCAGTCATACCGCTATATTACTATTAAGATCAATGCGCAAAATCCGGGTGGAACAATTGACGCCATAAAAGAAAAATGGACTGCACTATCACCGGGAGCGCCCTTTGAATACACTTTTATGGATGATAATTTTCAAAAACTGTATCAATCTGAACTGCAACTTAAAAAAGCAACGCAAACAGCCACTTTATTAAACCTGGTCATTGTGTTTATGGGTATATTCGGCGTTGTAGCATTCACACTGGTTAAACGAAACAAAGAAATAGCAGTGCGTAAAGTGCTTGGCGCATCTGTAAAAAATATAATGACACTTTTCATCAGGGACTATGCATGGCTTATATT
>CAKSVK010000295.1 GCA_934502905.1 uncultured Chitinophagaceae bacterium | reverse complement strand
TCTTTCCCACAGTACGGATCAATAAGCCATCCTTGCCAAAAGCAGTATAATCAACAGAAGCAGTTTCGGGCCGGTTCACCCTCCCCACCAGTATTTCTGCCGGAGTTGCTTCTGCCGAATCAAAAGAAACGGGTAGCGTTACACCCGATATCCTGTATAAATAATCCTGCAGCACCTTAGCAGCCTCTATCTCTACCACCGTCGCCTTTTCAGGCATAACGATGGTATACAATGATTTTTCTTTTTTAGCCAGGATGATCTCCTGCGCCATAAGTGTATTGCAAGTCAGCAACAGCAGCAACAACTGGAAGAGCTTTTTCATTGATATTTTGATTTTGTTAATAAAGTTTGCCACCAATGTAGTTGATATAGCCATTATATTTATTACTAACAGGAATAGATATGCGAAAATATATCTTGAACGGTAACAACTCCAATATAACATGATAATCCCTGCTCTTTACTCCCCAAATACAAAACATTTCCGGCTCTTTGCCGGGATGGTTGTTTTCAGCATAAGCTTTGTGCCGTTGAGCCTGGCTGTTGAAGCAGTTCCTTCATCTTCGGTTATCGATACGGTCTCTTTTATCCCTGTATAATACAGGTCAACGGTGATCTCGCGCGTTACAGGCGCTTCAAGCGGGTTATAGATCATCAGCAGTCCTTTTTCCTTACCATGCGGATTCACATGAAGAATGGCATCGTAATCCCTGCCGTCCGGTCGCCGGATATGAACGATATCGGCGTCCAGCACTTCCCTGTGCTTTTTATAGAAGTCCACCCATTTTTTTACCAGTGTTCTCGTTTGTGGTGCATCATACAATTGCGGACCACGATAACAGGCCTGCACACCCGCACCAAACAGGTTGGCCAATCGTTGCTCATAATGCGGCAAATGCTCTTTCAACGGCTCTATCGTTGCAGCAGCCCCTCCGCCATGATACTGTACCAACGGTACGAACATCCAGCCCATGGAAGGTGTTTTTTGCCAGGTGCCATCATAGATATTCTGCCGCTCAATGATCTCCTGCAGTTCCCGCGGCAACGACCAGTTCGTTTCCCGGTAGCCCATCGCTACCTTTGAGCTGCCACTTAAGAAATACCAGTCCGGCACGTTCAGGTAGATGCCCCTGCTTCTGCTCCACTTGTAAAAATCCTGTATCTTTTTATATTGTTTCCAACGGGAATCTTCAAGCCCTTTATGACCGGGATGGTGCTCTGATGCACATACATCTCCCGGATAAGATCCGTCATGTTCCAGCAGGTCAAATCCTGTCCTGTCGTAATAATTATACAGCTTTTCAAAATAACGCCGGCCCCATTCACTTTCCAGGCAGGGAGAATGACCGAACGCAGGCTTCATGCCTTCCGGCATTACCACATCATTTTGTGCATCAATGGATCTGCTGGCAAGTAAGGAATACCCTCCCAAAGCAACTCCTTTCGATGCGGCATAATCCCTGAGCTTCTTCATACGGCTGATATTTGCTGCGCTGGTATCTTCAATATTAAAGCCGCTGCCAAATGTCATGATCACCATCTCGAATCCTACATCTGCGCATTGATCTATGGCTTTCTTTACAGGCTCATCCAGTGCGCTGCTCACATGCATGATCACCGGGTTTTCGGTTACCCATGGCGCTATGGTACGGTACATTTTCCGCTGGCTGAGTCCTCTCCTTTCGCGGTCATAGCTGTCATATACCAGCTCCCACAAACGCGGGCTTTCCATTTGTTGTCCGGCTTCCAGCACTTCACCGATACCGGTTTTGGGCATACAGGATAGTATGGCAGGCGTATTAAGATTGTAGTTTACCTGCGTGGTATAGGTGGAATCTGTCAGCCACTCCACGCATGCATTTTGGGCTGCATTGGGCGACATGGACCCGAAAGCAAAATCACTTTCCGCAAAAACGGGTGGCATCTCCCAACGGTGGTTAAATTCCACAGCGCTTTCAGCTTCTGCCAGCGCCAGCTTTTCACTCTGAATATTGTCTATTGTAAAAGCTTCCGTGCCCTTGTTCTCCACCGTTACCCATTTACTCAGCAATGGAATGCCATCATACATTTCGTAATGCACCTTTACAACCAGTCCTTTTAAAAAATCATGACTGTTACCCTCTTCCGCTTTTGCATCGCCCAGCACCCATATCTGTTCAATTTTGCTTCTGCCGGTATTCCCGGCTTTATCATCTGCTTTTTTTCCTTCCTGCACACCCGTTTTTCCCACCCGCACAAAAGCGGGTTGCCCTGAGAATGCTTTTTCCAACAACTGCCGGTAATTCTTCCCATTCTCCGACACGCTGTATATGATCTTTCCCGCAGCCAGCTGCATTTTCAGGTACCAAGATTTTGCATTGTCGAACCCTTCAAATCGTTTTGTTTCACCATAAGCAGATATTCCAAATCGTTTTTCGGCCGGTGAAAGAAAAAACCGGGAGACCTGTCCATCTCCGTTCACAAGTGTAATACCGGGACCGCTATCCCGGCTCTGATCGGTTCCTGCATTCAGTTTGCAAATGATCACTTTTGTTTCTTCAGGAACAGTCTGCTCTCCATATACCACAGCGCCGGCTTTCGAAAGGATCTCGCCGGCTTTCCCTTCATTATTAAAAGCATTGGAAGGAGCGCCTACAGTTGTAACCTTCCATTGACCTGATATTTTATTAAAGTCGTCCCGCAGCAATACCTTCCGCTGATCGTCTTTTGTTTTATTGCTACGGAAGTTATGGATAACAGATTCAGTGGCCGTATACGTGAACGTAAGTTCAAGCCCCCTGGGTGGCCAGGGCAGGTGTTGCGGCGTCCAGGACAGGCGCCGGTTCCACTCCATCCGCTCTCTTATAGGGTTCGTGGAAAGAGACTGCAGCTGCAGACTGTAAGGGTCTGCCTGAAGCTCGGGTACCCATTTCGGTAAAAGATAATTGCCGATCTTTTGACCTGTAAGT
>CAKSVK010000294.1 GCA_934502905.1 uncultured Chitinophagaceae bacterium | reverse complement strand
GTTTTGCAATGGCGGGACCCGTGGTGAGAGCGCTTACGCCCGGCACCCGGGTGAGCTTTTCTATTATATTGGATTCCGCCGACTGTAACAGTGCTCCTTTTTTAATCAGCTCGACAGGCTGAGGCGATTGACGGATCCTTGTTGCCGTACTGACGCCGGTAATGATCACATTCTGTTCTTCTGTAACAGATGGCTGCATAACAAAGAGCCTGGTGACGGATCCATTTATATCAATGGTTTCAATAATACTCTCAAAACCTGCATACGAAACTTCTACCAGGTACCTGCCCGGTGGCACCGGTGCTGTACGGAAGCTGCCATCCACACCTGAAACAGCAAAAGATTTTGTATTGTGTATGGCAACAGAAGCACCGGGAAGCGGGCTGCCGGCCGTATCTGTAACACTGCCGATAAGAATAGATCTTTGCTGGGCATTTGTAACAATACCGATACAGATGAGTACAGCTATGAAACTGCCTTTAAGAAAATACATAAATTCTACACTATAAAATGAGAAAAAATAAATTAACCGGGTAAAAAGCGGGATCCGGGAGAACAGACATTCATTATAACTATACGGTCAAAAAGGGAGGTCCGCGCAGGCTGTTTTGAAACCATTGACCACAGGAGAAATACGCCCGGTAACAACCTGCCTGTGAAAATACAGGTACCGGCTGCCGTTCAGTTAATTCGGGTCCGTATGCCGTTAAAAAAGCAGGTATTGCAACGAGGTCATCGCAGGGACATTCCGGTACCTGTTTTTGCAATACCGCACTGTGCTGCCTATCGCATTGCTCTGTTGCTGAACTATGGTTGACCAGTAAATGATGGAGCAGCCGCTTGGGTGTGGTCACAACCGCAAAGACCAGCAGCAGGAATACCGCAACCCATTTTTGTATCAAGATAAGCGCTTTCAAATATTTGTAACTGTGTTGCAAATGTACTGTACAGGCCGATACCTGCAAACAAATTCTTTTCGCCGTAAATAATTTAATTGATTAAAAGGTATTTCCTCCGCATCCTTATTGTTTCCATCCGTGAATTATGCATTATTTTTAGCACGCGCTTTATCACCAACAAAAAACAATCCGTGACAGACGTTCTGAACCAACGATGCCGCATTCCTGCTTTGATATGGGCAGGCTTCATCTTTTGCCTGTATTCCTGCAGCTACACGGGAAAGGCTACCCGAAAATTGCTGCAGGAGGCTGAAAAATCGGGGCCCTACGACATCATTATCGTGCCGGGATATCCGTTTGAGAACGGGGAATGGAGCCGGATAATAAAAGGACGCATCTATTGGTCCAAATACCTTTATGACAAAGGAATTGCCAGGAACATTATGTATTCCGGCGGGGCTGTTCATACACCCTATCAGGAAGCGGAGATCATGGCAATGTATGCACGTGCGTTAGGCATTCCTGCAGAACATATTTACACGGAGATAAAGGCAGAGCACAGTACAGAAAACATCTATTATGGCTATAAACTGGCTTTAAAACAGGGATTTCAAAAAGTAGCGCTTGCGTCAGATCCTTTTCAATCCCGAATGTTACGCAGCTACACCAGAAAAAGGGTAAGTAAAAATATAGCTGTCATTCCCATGGTAACCGATACCCTGCGTGCACTGGAACCAACGATGACAGACCCGGTGATAGACTTTGAAAAAGCGTATGACAGGAATTTTATTCCGTTGAAAAAAAGGGAAAGTTTCTGGAAACGCCTGAGGGGAACAATAAAAGGAAATATAGACCCTGCAGCTTATGAGTAGCAGTCATCATATCAAACGGCAACGGGATCAAATGGAATGGTCTCCACGTTCTTTTTTTTCTTCTCTTTTTTAAACAGGCTCGTCGCAAACCTTTTCCATACTCCAAGGTTCTTTACAATATTGGTTCCCGCCCCCATTTGAAGCGCAGCCCCCGCAACACGCTTAATAACTCCACCTTTACCTCCCATCAGCAGCTTCGAGCCAAGGAGCCCCACGCCCACATTAAGAGCGGTATTCAATAATTCTTTTTTGGTATCAGGCGAAGCATTAACGCTTTTAAAAACACTCTTAATGGCATTGACAGGATTCATTCCTTCATAAATCCGGTTCACACGCTCTCTCATATCCAACTCTATCTGTTCTGCCTCCAGCTCCAGGGCAGCGATCCTGCTTTTCAGTTGCTCAGAATTTATATGATTCATCGGGTCAATTTATTAATGATGGAATTATAGAGGGGCGTTTTAATAAGGCTGCCCCTGGAAAGATAAAGGACCAATCCAACCAGAAAATAAAAACCAGCTACAATGAAAAACCCGTAATAAATCTCGCCCAAAATCGTCCCCAGCCAAAACCCTGCGCCCACGCTGAGCAACAGCAGCCCCAGCAGCAATACAACCGACAGCAGCAATATCGTTCCCAGCGCCGATCCGGTTTCTGCTACCTTATTTGAAGCTTTTAAACTAAAAATTTCCGACTTCACCTCTACATAACGGCCCGCATCTTTCAAAATAGCTTCTATATTTTCCGTAATCATGGTTCTTAAAATTTAAGATGATAGTCCATTCATTTTAATCAATAAACTTCCGGACCGGGCAAAACCCGGTTCCAGGAAGTTTATTGAAATGTATATCGGTCAGGCTTCTGAATTCTTCAACTGTTTGCCAATGGAGCTCAGCTTTTCAGCGCCTTTCTCTGCAGCTTCTTCCGCCTCGTGTTTTGCCTTGCGGTATTTATCTTTCACCGTATCAATAAAATCGTTGAAAGAGCTTTTCAGGTTCTCTCCCACATCATTTGTGTTCTTGGCTATTTTTTTCCTTGTTTCCGATCCTTTGTCCGGAGCAAACAATATGCCTGCAATTGCGCCCATTGCAGCCCCTGCCAGAAAACCTAAAATCACTTTTGAATCTGTTTTCATAATTTTTAATTTTAGTGATAAGTCAATTTATATTCTATAGCCA
>CAKSVK010000293.1 GCA_934502905.1 uncultured Chitinophagaceae bacterium | reverse complement strand
CTAACATGTAGCTTTATAAATACAAAAAAAGAGATATGCAAACGGTAGCTAATAGTAGATGGTTTTTATTCACAGCGGTACTGTTCATGAGCACATTTGCTATGGCAAATCCATTGCAAAAGCCGGTTCCTTTAAATGTGGGCGATGCTTTGCCGGAGGGTATAGTACTAGCAAATGCATACAATTATCCTGGAGATAAAATATCGTTGGACAACTTCAAGGGCAAGCTATTGCTTATTGATTTTTGGAGCACCTGGTGCAGCTCCTGCATTGAGGGATTTTCTAAAATGCACGAATTGCAAAAAACTTTCGACAGTCAAATACAAATAATACTGGTTAATACACAAAAATCTGATACTCAAAAAAAGGTTAATGCTTTATTTGAGCGTAGGCAGCAACGTACGGGGACGGCGATAACATTGCCTTATGTATTGCAGGATAGCGTGCTATTTTCTTTTTTTCCGCATCAGTTTATTCCGCATTATGCCTGGATAAATGGCAGTGGTAAGATAGTCGCAATTACGTCAGCAGAAGAGGTGACTGAAAAAAACATCCGTTCTGTTTTAAACGAAGAAAATATCACCCTACGTACAAAAAAGGATCTGCTGGATTTTGATAGACAAAAGCCGCTTTTCGTTGATGGGAACGGCGGAGAAGCCATTACTCCAATTTACCGGTCCATGATCACCGGCTACATAGAGGGTATTGGAGGTAGTACTGGTGTAAGGCAGAGCAAAAATGGGCAATTAACTGGGTATTACTCCTATAACAAACCGCTGCAATTTCTTTTAGCCGAAGCATTCAGGCACCTGGATTTATACACTACAAACCGGATCATAGTCGAAGGTAACAATACAATGTTGCTGCAAATTAAGAACGGGATTAAGGAGGATAGTGAAAATTATTATTGCTATGAGTTGGTAATGCCGCCGGGTGCGCTAGATCAGGCGCTTACTTTTATGCAACGCGATCTGCTAAAAACATTCAATCTTACTATAAGTGCCGAAAAACGGAAGGTTAAGACATTGGTTTTAACTGCTGTCAAGAATATTTCTTCCTCTTATGCGAAGGGAGGTGATAGTGAAGCGGCATTTGAAGTTGACAGGGTACATAAGTTCTTGCGGAACTACTCAGTAAAGGACATGCTGTGGTTGGTAAACAGCACATTTAGTCTGCCTGTAATAGATGAAACCGGGATTACCAAAAATATAGATATGGATTTACCAGTAGATATGACAAGTGAGGAAGCATGGCTAAAAGCGTTGGAGAAAGCAGGCTTTAAAGCAACGGTAACGGAACGGGAATTGGACATGACCGTGGTAACCGCAGGGGGGTGATAGTATAAAAATGAATGCAAAAGGTAAGCCAAGAAATAAACCTGTATAATGGACAAAAAACCGGAAATGTAGCGAGCATTTCCGGATGATTTGTTTAGGCAAGCTAACAAAACCACCGTGCGAACGACAGATATATTTCTTAACCCAAACAATTGCAATTTATGCAAGTATTAGATTATGGCAAAAATACTTGCTGCCGGGGGCGGCAGCACCTTTTTTTGCCGATACCTCAACTGCTAAAGACCATGAAGCTGACAGTTTTAATGCTTACGGTACTATGCCTGTACGTAACTGCGGGAAGCAGGGCGCAGGGAATTTCCCTTTCCTTTAAAAATGAGAGCCTTAAAACGGTGCTTGCTGCCATCAAAAAGCAAACTTCTTATTACTTTGTCTACTTTGATGATGACCTTAAGAACGCTCACAAAGTAAATATTCAGGTAAGTAATGTGCCTGTACAGGAAGCCCTTTCCTTGGTTTTTAAAAACCAACCCCTGCGTTATACGATTGAGGATGATAAATATGTGCTGATAAAGCCACTTAGCGAAAGCCGAAATAGCACTGATACGATCCTTTCCGAAGTGCGTGGAAGAGTTATAAACGAACAGGGCGAAGTCGTTGCCGGGGCCACAGTAATGGTAAAAGGCTCAGGTAAAGCCACTGCTACTGACAGTAGCGGTATATTCATTTTATCTGGTGTCGCCCATAATGCTACACTGGTAGTAAGCGGCACTAATATAGAAACAATCGAAAGGAAGCTGAGTGGCACAGGCAGTTTGCAGATAACTGCCCGACTTAAACTCAAAGATGCCGAAGAAATTTTTATTAATACTGGCTACCAGAGAATAAAACCCAACGAAATCACAAGTTCAATAACGGTGGTAAGCAATGATATGCTTAACCAGCAAACTGGAGCTACTATTATCGAACGATTAGATGGTGTAACAAGTGGAGTGATGTTTCCTAAGCAGAATCTTCAGAACAGTCCGCAGTTTATAATCCGTGGTTTCAGTACTATCGAAGGTCCTAAGTCGCCACTTATTATTCTTGATAACTTTCCGTATGATGGAGATATAAGCAATATAAACCCTAATGACGTTGAAAACATTAGTGTTTTAAAAGATGCTGCGGCAGCTAGTATTTGGGGAGCAAGAGCAGCAAATGGAGTAGTCGTAATTACTACAAAAAAAGGCAAACTTAATCAACCACTAAGCATCGAGCTCAATACAAATGTTCGCATGACCGGAAAGCCCAAATTGTTATCTTTATCTACTATATCCTCTACTGATTATATTGATGTGGAGGAAATGCTTTTTAACAATGGGCATTTCAATTCTGATTTAGATAATCGTTATTCTTACCCAGCATTGTCTCCCGTGATTGAAATTCTCGGTCTTCAGCGGTCTGGAGTTATTACGCAAGAGGAGGCCAATCGAAAAATTGACACTTATAGAAACAACGACATAAGGAGGGAGTATCTCGACCGGTTATACAGTCGTGCGCTGGCGCAGCAGTATGCTATTAACCTTAGAGGGGGCAGCAGCAATATGTCGTATTACCTTTCTGTTGGTTATGATGGAGCTAAAGACCCTTTGGAAAATATTGATAATCGTCTCACCATTAGGTCTGAAAATCAATACCATCCTTTAAAATCGCTGCAAATAT
>CAKSVK010000292.1 GCA_934502905.1 uncultured Chitinophagaceae bacterium | reverse complement strand
CTCTTTCCGGAATTGGTTGAATAACAGCAAGTTGTTTTCGCGATAGAGCGCTCAGATAACTTTTCCTCATGCCCCAACATGAACACCAGCTTTACGAGATCATAAACAGGTTCTTATAAAATATTGACTTCCTGTTTTAGTCAACTACTCTGTAAACAACCCTTGGAATTTCTTGCGATCAGTCTCATGAGAAAAGTTATTGCGCGAAGTTGGTCAAGGTGTTTATGTGAATTTCCGGAGGTCTTATGCAAATAATATTTTTATTGCTGTTATTAATGGCAAGTTCTTATGGCTACGCGCAAAACTATACACAGAGTTTTGAGCCGTTACCCGTTTCGATTATTGATGAAACAAAAAATGTCGCTTTGATTGCGTTGGGCAAGAAGCTGTATCTTGACCCGCGACTTTCAATTAATGACACTATTTCCTGCAACTCCTGCCACCAACTAGATAATTTTGGTGTTGATAACCAGCCAACCTCACCGGGGCATGATGGTAGACGTGGTGGTAGAAATGCTCCGACCACACTCAATGCTGCGTTGCAAATTGCTCAGTTCTGGGATGGACGTGCCAGAAATGTTGAAGAGCAAGCTCTTAGCCAGATTTTGAATCCAATTGAAATGGGGATGCCTAATGAGGAAGCTGTAATCAGCAAACTAAAAAAAATTGATGAATATCAAACCATGTTTGCTGAGGCTTTCAAGGATGAAAAAGATCCGATTCAGTATAAAAATATCGGCAAGGCAATTGGCGCTTTTGAACGCACGCTTATCACGCCTTCGCGTTTTGACGATTTTCTTAGGGGTGACGAGAATGCTTTAAATGCTGCTGAGAAACGAGGGTTGAAAAAATTTGTTTATATGAGGTGTTCCAATTGTCATCACGGTATTGCCATAGGCGGCAACTCGTATAAAAAAATTGGCTTGTTTGAATCATATGAAACCAGTGATCTTGGCAGGTACGAAGTTACTGGTCTGGAAGCGGACAAAGGAGTATTCAAGGTACCTGGCCTGAGAAATGTTGCTAAAACCGCTCCTTATTTCCATGATGGTTCTGTTGCCACACTGGATGAAGCTATTAAAAAAATGGCCAGATATCAACTGGGGCGTGATGTTGACCCAAGTTTTATCAAAGATGTAAAAGCTTTTCTGGGTTCACTTACCAGCAAACAATAATCTGGTCTGTACCTGATGGATATTGGGTGTGAATGAGTCAGACTTTGCAGAAAAAAGTTGTCTGTCTTGTAACAGCGGCGGCAGACAACAATTGTTACAATGCTGTCTGCCGCCAGTTCCGTAGAAATTTCTGATTACCAGGCGTGTGCCGTGCGGAGATTGATGCCAGTTGTTATTTCCAGATTTTTCCGACTTTGGTGTGATAAAGCCTTCTTTCAACCTGAATCAAGAAATTGAAGGCGGCATCATGTTTTCAGTAATCAGGGAAGGATAGTACATTCAGATCTGACCCCCCGATAAGTCCAGGGGGCCTCGAGTTTACCTGATTAAGGAGCAGTTACGACATCGTCCAATATGGCTCTGTCTTGTTTATTCCACTCCACGTCAAGCAAGTTGGAAAAGCGAGCTATGATCTGTACTGCAAGCCCACCCTGGAACAGGGCAGCCCAAGCCAGAATCACGAAGCCCCAGTGCAGCGGTGCGCTGAAAAGTTCTTCCATGAACCAGAAGGCGTGTCCCCACTCGTTCAGGCCAACGTTAGGCAGACTCATCAACGGTCCTGCTACGGTCATGATCAGAGGGAATGACCACCCTTTGTTGTACAGCGGCAACCGGGTGTTGGCGTAAATAATCATCGATACTCCCATGATGATGTATACCGGGAATGAACCATAAAACAGAGGAATATGGCTAGGAGTAAAACTTGTATCCCTGATAATCACCTGGTGCCATGAAGCGTCCTGCTCGGTAAAGAAGCTTGATCCCCAGTAAACTGCAAATATATAGACCCCAAGCCACATGAGGAAATAGAAATACCGCTTTATTTCCTGCTTTGGAGTCAGATTGGCAAGCTGTTCTGCAGTATTGCGGGTTTTATATAACCATCCCCACGTAAAAAGTGCTATAAGAGGCAGAGCGGCCATTTGAACACGCCACAAGCCCATCCAGATCCGGTCAAATTCCGGTTCCATTGAATCCATGCCGTGAGAATAGGCGTATGTGCGCTGGAAATAAACCCACATCACAGCTACAGCTAAGATAGGTAGCAGCCCGAATTTATAGTATTTAGCATCAAACCACTCGGATTTATCATAAGTTGGTTTATCAGCAACCTGCTGTGCAGCTTTGTCTTTTAATATATTTGTAGCCATAATTACTACTCCTTTTCGCGAAAATTGGAGTTTCCGTGGAAGCTCCTGATAAAAGTCAGTTACCAGTCTGGTTTCAGAATGAAATCTGATTTAGGACAATTCCGGGTTGTCAAAAAAACTTCGGTCAATTTAATCAACCTCATACAACACCCGGATTTCAAAGCTTTCATGGCAAGCACCTCCTCTGTTTTAGTATAAAAGCTACCTGTTATCAGGTACTTATAAGAACCTATATATAAGATAAAGTTCAATAACAAAACGCATGACATAGATCATATAAATTTTTTGTTTATTTTCAATATGTTTACATACGTCACTGTAAGTATAGCCGGTTACGGGAGGAGAGGGAAGGGAGGAGAAATTGAAGCCTTGCCTTGCTTTGCTTGGCCGCAGTAGCAGTATTGCGGCTCTAAAGTTTTTTGTGGCGGATGGAGCAGGCAGGCATGATAGAGGTTGTTACTCTGAGCGAATATATATGCTGGTTTTCAATGCTATCTTTTTTTCAGGTAGAACAGATATTCACCAGTAATTTCGGATGAAGACAGTAATTCGTTTCCTGTCTGATCGGCAAACACCTGAAAATCAATCATTGCGCCCGGGTCGGTGGCCATGATTTTGAGCACTTGCCCATGTGCCATTTCAGATAGAAATTTTTTTGTGCGGAGAATGGGTAGTGGACAAACGAGCCCACG
>CAKSVK010000291.1 GCA_934502905.1 uncultured Chitinophagaceae bacterium | reverse complement strand
ATGTAAGGAGGCTGCTGCCACGAGTCCCAAAAATCTACAGGAATTTTTTATGCGGTTAAATGATCTGCAAAACAAACGACCTCCGCCGATTAGCAAAAAGAAAGGCAGAAAAATATAAACGACTAAAGGACAAAATGGTGTTGCCTTAGCTCCGAAGACAGACACCAGCAAATAATTATTTAATCAATAAAAAAAGAACAATGAAAAAATTAAAATTCATGATGTGTGTGGCATTGATGTTTGCCATAGCGCCTGCTAAATCGCAGTGGATAGTAACAGATCCTGCCAATTTGATCTCTGGTATTCTTAACAGTGCCAATGAGATCATACAGACTTCTTCAACGGTTTCTAACGTAGTCAAAAATTTCAAAGAAGTTGAAAAAGTTTATAAGCAGGGAAAGGAATATTACGACAAGCTAAAGGCGGTAAATAATCTCGTGAAAGATGCCCGGAAGGTGCAGCAAACTGTTATTATGGTTGGTGATGTTTCCGAGCTGTATGTGAAGAATTTCAAGAAAATGCTGAATGATCCCAACTTCACGCCGCAAGAATTATCAGCCATTGCTAACGGGTATTCAGCGCTACTCAATGAAAGCACGGCGCTGCTGAAGGAGTTGAAGCAGATTGTTTCCGAAAATGGTCTTTCCCTCAATGACAAGGAGCGTATGGATATAATCGACCGGGTGCATAAGGAGGTGAAGGACTATCATAATCTCGTTCGCTACTATACCAATAAAAATATTTCTGTCAGCATTCTGAGGGCAAAGAAACAGAACAACACGAAGCGTGTGCTGGAATTGTACGGAACCGCAGAACAAAAATACTGGTAGTATGGAATGGGATAATCTTCACGAGTTGCTGCGTTCCCTGTATGATGACATGATGCCACTGACAGCAACTATGACGGGCGTGGCAAAAGGTGTTGCAGGCCTAGGGGCATTGTTTTATGTAGCGATGAAAGTGTGGCAGGCATTAAGCCGGGCGGAGCCCATAGATGCATTCCCTCTTTTAAGACCTTTTGCGATCGGGCTTTGCATTATGTTCTTTCCGACTATTGTGTTGGGGACGGTTAATGCAATATTAAGCCCGGTCGTGAAGGGCACAAACGCCCTGTTGGAAAACCAGGTGCTCGACTTGAATAAGTTGCAGCAACAAAAAGATCAGCTGGAACGGGAAGCCTTGCTTCGCGATCCGGAAACCGCTTACCTCGTAAGCGATGAGGAATTCGATAAAAAGCTGGATGAACTGGGATGGTCACCTGGGGATCTGGCCACTATGTCGGGTATGTACCTTGATCGACAGGCTTATAAAATTGAGCAGGCGGTTAAAAACTGGTTTCGCAATCTTTTGGAAATACTGTTTCAGGCAGCAGCGTTGGTGGTAGATACGATACGAACATTTTTCTTGATAGTGCTGTCGATTTTGGGACCCATAGCTTTTGCTATTTCTGTGTGGGATGGTTTTCAGTCAACACTTACCCAGTGGCTTACCCGCTACATCAGCGTGTACCTGTGGCTGCCGATTTCGGATATGTATAGTTCTATACTTGCTAAGATACAGTCGCTCATTATGGAACGTGATATTTCGATGCTGGCGGACCCCGCTTATATTCCGGACACATCCAATACGGTGTATATCATATTTATGTTGATTGGTATTGTGGGCTACTTCACTATTCCAACCATAGCTGGTTGGGTTATCCAGGCAGGAGGTGCAGGCAACTTTATGCGTAATGTTAACCAGACTGCTATGAAGGCGGGGGATATCGCGGGTGCTGGCGCCGGGGCTGTTGTTGGCAATATTGGCGGCAGGTTAATGAACAAATAATTATCAATTACGATGGAATTTAAAACATTAAGAAATATAGAAAACAGCTTTAAGCAAATAAGGCTTTATGCAATTGTATTTGCGGTACTCTGTGGTGGAGTAGCAGTTTATGTAGTTTGGCAGTCTTATCGCTTTGCGGAGCAGCAGCGGCAAAAGATTTATGTATTAGAAAAGGGCAAATCGCTGATGGTGGCATTGTCACAGGATGCGAAAATCAACAGGCCGGTTGAGGCAGAGGAACACGTTAAGCGTTTTCATGAACTGTTCTTTACGCTTGCACCGGATAAGAATGCCATCGAAAGCAATATGAAACGGGCATTCGATCTTGCTGACAGGAGTGCGTTTAATTATTACAAAGATTTGTCGGAGAAAGGATATTATAATCGTATTATATCCGGCAATGTACACCAACGGTTAGAAATAGACAGTGTGGTTTGTGATTTCGACAGCTATCCTTATGCTGTCAGGACCTATGCCAGGCAATTTATTATCCGACCAAGTAATATAACCAGGCGAAGCCTGATCACTTCCTGTTATTTGCTAAACTCCGTCAAGTCGAACAGTAACCCACAGGGCTTTGCGATCGAAAAGTTCAGCGTATTAGAGAACAGGGATATCGAAACGATAGACCGCTAAACCCGTTTTATGCAGTGTTTACGTAATCTGGATGCTTTTACAAAGATCCTGGCGGATAGAGGGTACGTAGCTTACTTCACTACACAAGCGGCATATCCGGGAAAGCTAAAAGAAAGCATCAGCGAATATATGGAAAGCTGCAGTAAAGGATTGGATACACTCAAGCCGGTGCTGCTGCTCTCCGGGTACCTTCAATGGTCGGGCGATGATTTGCCCCGCGTTCAGTGCTATATGTGGGTGAAGCATCAGGACGGGGCTTTTGACCTCTCCGAAATGGGGATTGTCAGAAAAAACCGCTTCGGACAGGTGCTCAAAGAAATAAAATTAAAGAACCTGTCCACCGATACCGTTCCAAGTGCGAAAGAGGCATTAGCTATGGTAAGGGAACCTCCGAAGCAGAAAATTGGCAGACATCGTAGGTGGTAAAAAATAGTGAAGACATGAAAAATATACGAATGATGATCTTATGTTTCTAGATTTTAGCTGACTATTTGAATAAATAATTTGAGCATCTCGATTCGGATAAATGCAAAATATTATACGTAAACTTAGAGTTATCGTTCACATCACAGAATGCATC
>CAKSVK010000290.1 GCA_934502905.1 uncultured Chitinophagaceae bacterium | reverse complement strand
CAGCAGTGTCTGTACCCGTTTGTCTTTGGATACCAGTTGCTCCATGATCTTTTTCTGCCAGATCTCAGCCCGTTTGTATCGCCCTTCATACCATTGTTCGTAGGTATCGGTATGCTCTCTGTTGAAAAACCATTCAGGCCTGTTTTGCCAGTTTTTCTGCTGTCGGGGAACGAGTTCAGGTGTTGTTTTTTGCTGTTCCATGATATTGCCGATGTTTATTAGCAACCTGATTGGGGAAATTGCTAACGGCAACGAACAAGAACACTGCTCTTGTGTAGTCTGCATCCCTACGTTGGCATTACCCAAATCAGGTTATCAGGGTTTAATCTCAGCCCCGCTTACGGGGCACCCCTTGCTATGTTTGCATGAAGGTACCGAATTTCTTATTGATAAGGAAATTTGGTGCCGGAAAGGATGTATTTAACTTTAGTGAAGAAGGTAAATGCACCGCAGGCAGGAGAAATACAACTTTAATCTCCACTGTTTTAATTGCAGCACTGGTACAACAAATAAAGTTGTGGGATAGACGATTACGCCGGCAGCCATACTAATGGTTTTCCGGGTAAACAGTCCTACTAATAAAGATATATTAATCATCTACGATTACCAGCCTTTTATAGCTCCGCCTTTAAATGCTTTTTCAGCAGCTTTTTCCACCCTTTCGGATTGATATGCCTTTACAAAATTTTTTACTTTTTCCTCATCTTTATTATCCTGTCTTGCCACAATTACATTTACGTAAGGTGATTCTTTATCCTCCTTTAAGATGTCCAGCTTCTCCGGATCCATCCCGGCCTGTACCGCAAAATTGTTGTTGATAATGGCGATAACCACTTCCTTATCGTCCAGTACCCTCGGTAGTTGCGGAGCTTCGGTTTCAAGTATTTTAAGTTATTTCTGATTTTTCAATAATATCAGTTTGTTTTGGTAGTCCGTTTTTCTGCAGTAGCAACAAAGAACGTCCGCCACTAAAAACCTGTTCTGGTTTGTTATCCGAAATCCTGTGTATTGCGGGAAAATATTTATTGCAAAGTACAAAGATGAGGAGGCCTGTTTTGTTAAAGGGGGCATGCGCCGGTCATATCCGAAGATCTGTTTTGCCGGGTGCAGAATGTGTTGGATGGTAGAGGACGATTTTACCGCCCCAAATTTATCTCAAATACGTCGTTGCCTTTGCGAGGCTTTTTGACCTGTCCCGAACCGGCAGGCTTAATGAGGTTGTTCGCATCATATACACGCTGGACAAGGTTTCGGGCGAAAAAAAAGGACAAAATGGTAAAAAATCCACTTTGTCCAGTCAAGTTGGCCTACCTGGATTCGAACCAAGACAAACAGAACCAAAATCTGTCGTACTACCATTATACTATAGGCCAATACTCGTAATAGTGAGTTGGAGGGGTGCAAAAATAAAGACTTGCACCATGCAAACCAAATTTGATTAATGTTATACGAAACGGATATTTATTTTTAGGTTATTTCCGTATCATACCGGCGGTGCAGCTGTTCAGACCAATAAAATTGGTCTGTTGCAGGTGTACAACCGGCATTAGTGCACATTTACCAGGAAATAGTTTTTCTTTCCTTTCTGCACCAGGATATATTGATCATGCAAAAGATCGGATAGCTATACTTTTTGACCAATGCCTGCTACCGTCTTCCTGTTTACACTTACACCACCGTTTTGTACCATTTTTCGGGCTTCCCCCTTGCTGGGAAAGGTGCCGCTTTCTGCAAGAAAGCTTACAATATCCAGTCCCTCCGCAATTTTTTCTTTCGGGAAATCGAATTTTTTTACCCCTTCCAGCGATTCCAGGTCTTTAACAGAGAGGCTTTCTGCCGGCAGATCCTGCTGCGAAAATAGCTTCTGTGTTTGCTCTGCCGCTTTATGAAACTCATCTTCACCGTGCACAAATATGGTTACTTCACGTGCCAGTACCTTCTGCAGTACCCTTTCTGATGGATTTTGGTCATGTTCGCTCACCAGGGATTCGATTATCTCCGGTGTTAAAAAAGTAAAGATCCTGATCCATCTTTTGGCATCCTCGTCCGAAGCATTCAGCCAGAACTGATAAAATTGGTAGGGTGAAGTACGCTCGGGATTTAGCCATACATTACCTTTTTCAGTCTTGCCAAACTTGCCGCCATCAGCCTTGGTGATCAGGGGGCAGGTAAAAGCAAAGGCTTCTCCGCCGGCTTTCCGCCTGATGAATTCCATACCGGTGGTAATATTTCCCCATTGATCGCTGCCACCCATTTGCAGCTTACAGTTTTTGTCCCTGTATAAAAGGTAGTAATCATATCCCTGCATCAACTGGTATGCAAATTCGGTATAACTGATGCCGACATCTCCCTGGAATCTCTTTTTAACACTGTCTTTGGCCATCATATAGTTCACCGTGATATGTTTACCGGCATCTCTAAGGAAATCAATAAAGCTTATATGCTTGAACCAGTCAAAGTTATTTACCAGTTCGGCCGCATTCGGCTTGGCCGGGCTGAAATCAAGGTGTTTTTCCAGTTGCTTTCTGATACCGGCAACGTTGATATCCAGTTGTTCTTGGGTCAGGAGATTCCTTTCTTCGCTTTTTCCGCTTGGGTCTCCGATCATGCCGGTGGCGCCGCCGATAAGCGCAACAGGCTTGTGCCCTGCTTTCTGCAGGTGTACCAGCAGCAGGATGGGTACCAGGCTGCCTATATGAAGGCTGTCGGCAGTAGGGTCAAAGCCGATATAACCGGTAGTAGGTTCTTTATTAAGCTGTTCTTCTGTTCCCGGAATAATATCCTGCAACATTCCTCTCCATTTCAGATCTTCTATGAGCGTCATTTTCTGGATTTTTGTGCAAAAGTAAGCACCCCTGGCAAAAGAGCAATAACTTGACACATTAAACGTTTTAAAAAGCTTGTGTTTTGCGCTGTGTAAAACTTGCTACTCGACTATATTTGTATTCCAAAAAATCCTGATAATTGCTAACTGCAGGCGATTTGAATTGCTTATTGGAAAATGGACTGAATGAAGAAAGTTATTAGCATATGTTTATTTTGTGCGCTGGGAGTGAATGTAACGC
>CAKSVK010000289.1 GCA_934502905.1 uncultured Chitinophagaceae bacterium | reverse complement strand
CATATGGACAGGGCAATCCATACCTGCAGCCCCAGTTCTCCAACAATATGGAGCTCAGTCATACTTTCAACAGGTTTTTGACAACAACGCTCAACTACACACAAACTGATGGTATCATCACAGAGATCCTAAAGCAGAATACAGAACGGAAAACCATATTCCAAACCAGGGAGAACTTTGCCAAAATGAGGCAATGGGGATTAACGGTTACAGCTAACAAACAGATCGTAAAATGGTGGAATATGAACGTATATGCCAACCTTTTCAGTAACTCCTACAAAGGAGTATACAACGACGGCGAAAAAAACTTTCCTATAACCCTGAATGCAACCGGCATTATGGGAAATATGACCAACAGCTTCACCTTTGCCAAAACCTGGACTGCCGAATTAAGCGGCTGGTATACCAACCGTATCTCCGAAGGCTTGCTGATCGGCGGTAATATGGGCGCACTGAATTTTGCACTGGCAAAACAGATCCTCAATAAAAACGGAACAATCAAGATCGGGGTACGGGATATTTTCAGGACA
Organism: uncultured Chitinophagaceae bacterium; assembly: GCA_934502905.1. GTDB lineage: Bacteria > Bacteroidota > Bacteroidia > Chitinophagales > Chitinophagaceae > Agriterribacter. Next base: position 2,555 of record CAKSVK010000289.1, on the reverse strand, counting down.
CAGAACTTCAGCGGGTACTCACGGTATGCCGATGTGGATGTGGATATCATGAACAACAGAAGAAAAGACAACCGGCAGTTCCTCATTTCATTCACATACAAATTCGGTAAAAATAATATAGCGCCCGAACGCAGGCGTACGGGCGGCTCAGGGGATGAACAGGGCAGGATAAAGAGCGGGGGAAATTAAAATTAGTGCTGACAGAGATTCCGTTTCTGGCAAAGAGGCTGTAATAATGCAGCCTCTTTTAATGTGAAGAGCATTGCCAGTTATTTCTACCTGGAAAATATCCCAGGATCGATATCGGGACTGTTTAGTTTTTTTCCCTGGAGGATTGCAACGAATGAAACCTTTACAGCAGAGGGCAATTACCCGAAATGACCGCTGATATAGTTCTGCGTAAGTTCATTTTTGGGGTGGTGGAAGAGATCGCCGGTAGGCGCTTCTTCAATCACATCTCCCAGGTACATGAATACGGTTTTATCTGCCACACGCTGTGCCTGCTGCATGTTGTGTGTTACAATAACAATAGTATAGCGGTCTTTCAGCTTATGTATCAGGTCTTCAATTTTGAGCGTGCTGATGGGATCCAGGGCGGAACAGGGCTCATCCATTAATATTACTTCCGGGCGCAATGCCACTGCGCGGGCTATGCACAACCGTTGCTGCTGTCCGCCGGACAACCGCGTGGCGGGCTTGTTCAGCTCGTCTTTCACTTCATCCCACAAAAAGCTCTCTTGCAGCGCCCCTTCAATGATACCCTGTCGTTCGGAAGCAGGAATGTCATTGATCTTCAAGCCATAGTTGATATTTTCAAAAATACTTTTGGGGAACGGGTTGGCTTTTTGGAACACCATTCCTATCCGTTTCCTGATCTGTGTTACAGATATATTTTTATCGTACAGGTCAAGCGACTCCAAAAACAGCTTCCCTTCTATCCTTGTTTCGGGATTAAGATCATGCATCCTGTTAAAGCTGCGCAATAAAGTGCTTTTTCCGCATCCTGAAGGCCCGATCAGGGCTGTGACTTTATTTTCCGGAAATTCGATATTGATATTTTTCAATACATGTTTCTGCCCAAACCATAGGTTTAAATCGCGGGTACTCAGTTTCATTTTAGTCATCGTTTCTATGCTTATACCTTATATAAAATGCGGTAAGATTCAAAAGAAATATTACCATTAACAAGATAAGGGCTGTTCCATATGCAAGGGGTCGTACTTCCTCAATAGCCTGGTGCTGTGTGGACAACATATACAGGTGGTAAGGTAATGCCATAAACTCCTGGTTGAGATAACCGGATGTGCCGTTGATATAAAAAGCAGCGCCCGTAAACAGAATAGGTGCCGTTTCACCTGCCGCGCGTGACAACGTTAAGACAACACCTGTCAGGATGCCCGGCAGCGCCGATGGCAACACAACATCCCTGATGGATTCAAACTGCGTAGCGCCCACTCCCAGCGCCGCCTCGCGCATGCTGGCCGGAATGCGGCGCAATGCCTCTTCTGTAGTAGTGATCACATAAGGCAGGGACAACAGTCCTAAGGTAAGTCCTGCCGACAGCACGGAGGTCCCCAGCCGGAGCCCCTGCACAAACAGGGCCAATCCGAATAGTCCGTATATAATGGAAGGCACCCCGGACAGGTTCCTGATGCAGGCCCTGATCAATCTCGTAAGCCAGGTATCTTTTGCATACTCATTCAGCTAAACGGCACAACAAATGCCGAAAGGAACGGCAAATAATGCCGTGATCAGGGTGATCAGCACCGTTCCCAAAATTGCCGGTAATATGCCTCCTTTTGTCATGCCATCCGCCGGACGGCTGGTAATAAATTCCCAGGACAGGGCAGACCATCCCTTGCCGACAAGGTCTGTAATAATGACCCCGAGGAAAAAACAAACGGTAGCAGTACAAAAGATCAGGACAGGCCACTCCAGCAGAGACGTTAATTTTTTCATGATCAGGCGGCGTGATATTTTCTAAAGCGGTTTACAAAATATTCTCCTACAATGTTTGCAACCAGTGTCATGATGAACAATACGGATGCAATAGCAAACAATGCGAAATAATGAGTCGTCTGGTAAGGTACTTCCCCCATTTCAATAGCAATGGTAGCGGTCATCGTTCTCACCGAATCGAAAAATCCTTTTGGAAAAGCAGATACGTTTCCGGTTGCCATCAGCACGGTCATTGTTTCTCCGATAGCCCTGCCTACGCCCAGCATCACCGCAGCGATGATGCCCGGCGCTGCAGCAGGAATCGTAACACGAATCAGGGTTTGCCAGCGGTTAGCACCTACTCCGTAGCTGGCTTCCCGGTATGATTTAGGAACAGCATTAATGGCATCTTCTGCAACCGTGATGATGGTAGGTAAAGCCATAACCGCCAGCAAAATAGCTCCGTTCAATGCATTCAGTCCGTTGGACTGTCCCGTCAGCTTCGCAATACCTGGACCAACTATTACGATCCCTAAAAAGCCGATTGCTACAGAAGGTACTGCTGCCAGCATTTCTATGGTGGGTTTCAGTATATTTTTGAGTCTCCTGCCCGCATA
>CAKSVK010000288.1 GCA_934502905.1 uncultured Chitinophagaceae bacterium | reverse complement strand
CCGTAACCGGCGTTATATGCTGCAATGGGTGGAGCGGCAACGTGAAGCAACCCCTGGCAAGGAAACCGGACCCCCTCCGGTTTATAGTCGCAATACGGACATTGTTCATGCGGTAGTGTTTTTTCTTACCCTGCTGCCGTTATTCTCACCCTACCTGCCGGCCTTTGTGTTCCAGGTCGTGCAGCTGGCTATCATGGTCATTTTGTTATTCCTGTCCGGCAAACAGCTGTCGCGCATCCGGAAATACTGGTGGGGTGGGTTGCTCTTTGTGTATGTGTCCGTTCTTCTGGTGAATAACCTGATGAATGATGATTTTGTGCTTCGCGCGGCCGCGCTGGTGCTGAATGTGGCCTCGCTACTACTGGCCGTGTACCTGCACAGGAACCCGGTAAGCGGACGCTTGCTGATCCGGGTTAGTAAACCGGTCTTCTTCTTTTTCATCACAGCTACGGCTGCATCGGCCTTGCTGAATATCGTCGGGAACCTCGTTTACGCGCGTTACCTGAGCATTGCCTCGATGGTTGCTTTGGTGCAGTATGTGGTGCTGATTGCCTTTTTCAGGATGATGAAAGATGCGCTGGCGCTGCAGTTCCGGGTGAGCGGAAAGTCCGGAGGCTTTTTCCGGCGGATTGAGAAGGTGAAGGCACAGGCTGTGCTGAACCGGGCACTCTATCTGCTGGGTGCAGCGTTGTGGCTGATCGTTCTGGCAGTCAATTTCAATAGTGTACCGGCGGTTTTCTCGTCACTTTCGCTCCTGCTCAACAAGGTGCATACGGTAGGAAACATCAGCTTTTCCTGGGGGAATGTCATCGCTTTTGTCCTGGTTATCGGCCTGGCCAACTGGCTTCAGAAAAATATATCCCTGTTCATTGCAGATCCGCCGGGTAAGGATTTTAATGACCGCGTCGCCCATACCGGTTCCCGGATAGCTTTATTACGACTGGTGATTATTGTAGTGGGCTTTCTGATTGGTGTAACGGCATTGGGGATATCGATGGACAAGCTAACCATTATTCTCGGTGCGCTGAGTGTCGGAATCGGCCTAGGCCTGCAGAACATTTTCAATAACTTTGTTTCAGGCATTATCCTGATTTTTGAGAAGCCGTTCCGGCTGGGAGACTACGTGGAGCTGGGAGATAAGAAGGGGTGTGTGAAGGAAATAGGTATACGGTCCAGTACGCTGATCACGCAGGAAGGTGCGGAGGTGATTATCCCGAATGGAGACCTGCTTTCCGGCCGGCTGGTGAACTGGACCCTGAGCTCATCGTATATCCGAAGCTCTGTTGTGATACAGATCAGGGGAGTGGAGGACGTTGCCAGAATACGGCAGCTCATCCGTGAGGAAGCCGGTACGATCGATTATATCATGAAAGATAGCCCGATAGAAGTTTTATACGAAAACATTACGGCCGAGGGGGTTCACCTGCGGATCAACTGCTGGATTGTATCGATTTATAATGAACAGATTTTCCGGAGCAAACTGCTTCGATTGCTGCATGATCGGCTGACCAAGGAAAATGTGGTGATGCTGACGGTATAAAGGTTATAGTGAACATCACAACAACAATATGAGACCAGTTATTTGTTGTATCTTCCTGAAAGTAAAACGTGGACAACCAGCGCTTTCCATATTTATGTAATTTTGTGATACTAAGAAATAATCCTTTTAGCTTCAAAAACTTGCACGCGTTTGAAGAATTAAAAAAAATATTTCTTGTCTGATGTAAAACTGAGCAAAAAAGAGATTTGAAATTCAAAGCTAATATTAACCAAAAAGCAGAAAATGGGAAAAGTAATTGCAGCATTCAATATGACACTTGATGGATTTTGCGACCATACAGCAGGATTGCCTGATGAAGAGATACATCAACATTATACGGAATTATTGGGCCAAGGAGACGCCATTTTATATGGTAGAACTACCTATCAGCTGATGGAATTTTGGCGAACATTTTTAGAAAATCCTTCAGAAGAAAAATCAATGAATGACTTTGCTATCGCTATTGATAACATTCCAAAGATTGTTTTTTCCCATACCCTGAACAATGTTGAATGGAAAAGTGTAACCTTATTAAACCGTGATTTAAAAGAAGCTGTTTCAGAACTCAGGCAACAATCAGGTAAACCTATTTTTGTTGGTAGCCGCAGTTTGATTATACAACTAATGAAACTTAACCTGATTGATGAATTCCAACTTTGCATATATCCGGTTGTTGCGGGAAACGGTCTGCCATTATTTGAAAACATAAATGACAGGACTATTTTTAAACTTACGAAAACTAAAACCTTTAATAGTGGAACGATAATTCTGTATTATGAACTGAGAAACGAATAAAGTGCTACATTTACCATTAAAATATATCCATACTTAATAATACAAAGCTAACCAACAGATATTATGAAACAAAAAACCGGAGGTGCGAAGAGCGCCTCCGGTTTTTTTAAAAAAAAATGCTGTCCGGTCCGCTATGTTGACCTACTCAGCAACAAAACCGGTTATGAGGTCTTATTATTTATTGATTCCAGTAGGTCTAATAATGCTTTGTCGCTAATTGTGGACTGTTCTGATTGGAATTATTTAGTTTTGGGTGTAGCTAGCTAGGGTAAGATTACATTCCGACTTGTCATAAATTGACAAGAGATAAATGCTGTTTCCCTGGACAGTTACATAAGTAATGACTCTGGCTCCGCCCGATTTTCCTTTTCCTTTCGAAGTAATTGATAACCTGATTTTGTAACAGTCATGTCCGAGCGGGGTTCCTTGGCGGGGAGTTGCGATAAGTTGTCGGAGCAAGCAGGTAAGGTCTGATTTCAGGGAAGGATATTTTTTGCTTAGTCGCTTAAACTGCTTATCGAAATAAGCAATTGTAAGGATGTCATATTTCATTGAATAACGCTTCGACAGGTCTGGCTTTGAGCTTTCCTTTCTTTATTTTATCGACATGTTTAAAAGCCAGCTGAATCTCTTTAATTTCGTTCAGCATCTCGGCATCATGTTCAGAAATAGGCTTCGCCTTTACATAACTCATTGCTTTAAGCATGCCCATAAATGCATCTACCTTGCTGTCCTTAATTTCCAATAGTACTTTCATGCCAATTAAATATCAAGCAAATATACACAATTCAAAGCC
>CAKSVK010000287.1 GCA_934502905.1 uncultured Chitinophagaceae bacterium | reverse complement strand
CCTGTTGCTTTTTCCTGAATTGGTGCTGCGGGTACTGGCCGGGGAAGCATTTGTACAGGCGGCGCCTATATTAAGGATAACAGCCTGCTTCGGTTTTGTATTACCCTTTTTAAAACAGTTTGGCAATACCATGGATGCTACCGGAAGACCCCAGGTCGGGTTCCGGGTGATGGCGCTGGCTTTTGTAGTGAACCTGGGTGCCAATTGGATAGGCATCAGGTTGTTGGGGGTGCTCGGTGCGGCCTGGGGAACCGCATTTACGTACCTGTTAATATTTGCCATTTCCCAAGTCATTTTGTACAACAGGTTTAATATTAGGGTAAGAAATATTTTTAAATTTATGTTTCGATACTATGGAGAGTTATGGGATATGTGCAGTGCTAAATTTTTTAACCGAAAAAGAGGAACGTGAAGGATCAGGAAGAAAAAAGCAGGTCGTTTTCAGAAAAATTCCTGGAGCTGCTGTCCGTTACAGTTGTTGCATTGATCTTGATAGTATTGATGGCAAAAATAGTTTTCTTTTAAATTGTTAAAATGCAGCATCAGTCTGGCATACAGAAATTGGCTTCCGGCAGGTTCCGCCTGCTGCTGCCTGTGGCGCTCATACTTGGTTCGCTGCTGCTCTCGGCAGTGGTAGCTATTTTACCGAATGGCTATTTGCTGATAGCAGGTTTGCTGGCTTTAATCATTGTTATATTTACCATCCGCTATCCGGTAATAGGGTTTTATATCAGCCTCCTGTTTTCATTTTTCATTTTTGATTTTGTCCGGTTTACAGGTACGGATCTGCCGTTAGTGTCGCTTCTGGACATATACATTTATATCACCTTTTTTGGAGTGGTGGTTAACAAGCTTGTAAAAAGAGAAAAATTCTGGCTTCATTGCAACTCAATTATTGTATTCATGTATGTGTTGGTGTTGCTTTACTTTCTGCTCCAGTTTTTTAACCCGAACGGAGGGTCCAGGGAATTGTATTTTCTTGTAAGTCGCCGGTATATTGCTTTGTTATTACTTTTTTATGTTGCTATTCAGCTGTTCCGGACGGGTAGGGATATCAAGCGGTTTTTTAAAGTATTCCTGATATTATCGGTGATCTGCGGACTGTATGCGGTATATCAGCATTTTTTCGGCATGATGCGGTATGAGTTTGATGCGATGTTCAGGGACCCGGAGTTGCAGAAAGTGGCCATGGAGTTCATGCAAATAGGAAGGCTGAGACAGTTCTCATTTTTGTCGGATTGTACGGCCTTTGGTTTATTAATGGCAGCAACTGCTATTATTCCGCTGATCATGCTGCTGCAGATGCGATGGAAACCTATAATCAGGATAGGGTTATGGATATCACTGGTCGTATTGATACTGGCTATGTCTTATTCGGGTACAAGAACAGCCACCGTAATGTTGTTAGGTGAAATCGGGCTGTACGCCTGCATTACTTTAAATCATAGAAAAACCCTCATCCTGTCGGTAATTGTAGGAGTAGGATTGGTAGCGATCCTGTTGCTGCCATCGTATGGTAATCAAACCATTGCCAGGTTGAAAACAACCTTTGACTCAGAAGACGCGTCATTGAATGTAAGAGATGCGAACAGGAAAAATATTCAACCCTATATTTACAGTCATCCGATAGGTGGCGGTATCAGGACTACCGGGGGCGTGTTTGAAGAGTATAACAGGGGGCATCCCCTGGCCGGTTTCCCTACAGATAGCGGGTTGCTGACGCTTGCGCTGGAAACAGGATGGATAGGTCTGTTGCTGCAATGCGTCACCTATTTTATTTTTTTACAGCAGGGCATTCACTATTATTTCAGGAGCAGAAGCCGGGCATATAAATCCATTTTGCTGGCATCTACCGTGTTTTTGTTTGGATATGTAATTGCACAATATTCGCAGGTGGCTACCAGCCAGATCCCCGGCAGCATAGCTTTTTACAGCCTGTTGGCCGTTATTATCAGGCTACCACAGATAGAAGCGGCAGAAGAGGAAACCCTGAAGGAAATATAATGGTATGGATTCGTGTTGAAGCATATAAAATTGATATATTTTGCGTTATCATTATCAGAACATAATTTAATAAAATGATTTGAGGATATGAAAAGATTACATCTTGTTTTCGGACTGTTACTGCTGGGCGCCGGGGTTTGTGCCCAGAATACCTTGCCTACGCAGCGTCTCCTGGCGCCTATTGACACGGTAGCAGAAATACTGGTGGAGCTGGCAATTGCCAATTCACACCAGCTGAAATCTGCGGAAAACCTCGCCTTATCAGGCAAGTTTAACTACAGCAAATCTAAAACGGAGTGGCTGGATAATATTACAGCCAGGGGAAACCTTAACGAATACACTATTGACAGGAAAGCGAATAACATCGTCAACCAGTTTCCCCGGTATAACTTTGGTATTGTTATACCGCTGGGCATTTTTGTAAACGCGCCCAAGCAAGCCAAGGTAGATTATTACAGCTACCAGGCAAAAGAAGAAGATGTAAAAACGCTTAAGGGTTTCATCCGTCGCAATGTATTGACATTATACCAGGATTACCTGATGAACCTGAAACTGAAAAATATTCAACAGCAGATCGTGAATGATTATAAGGCGATCAGTTCGGGCAATGAATCAAAATTTGCCGCCGGGCAAATGACTTTGGAAGCTTTTGCGACATCCAATATGAACTATTATAATGCGGTTAACAAGCAGGCAGGAATAGACCGGGATATGGAAGTAGCTAAAGCGGGGCTGGAAGAGTTGATCGGGTTGCGGCTGGAAGATGCTTTGTTCAGCATCAGGGCGGGACATGTGAAGCTTCAGAATACAGACCTTCCCTGATCTGATGATATAAAAATGTCACTGCTGGTGATTAAAGAAAGGAATTGCATTTGCTGATCACTATTCCCTAAAGTGTGGTCATTAATAGTGACGGTGCGATAGGGGAGTTGCCTGACCTTATTTTTTTCCTTCTTTTGCATACATATCCTCGATATACAGTAATCTGGTATGCTCTGTTCTTAAGAAAGAACGTTTGGCCCTCCCTGATTTTATTAATGCTATCGCCTGGCGCATGGCGAATAAGGGCATGGATAGTAATGCCATAAGGTATTTTTTATCCCTTCCTTTTATTAATACGATGGCGGCAAATGACAGGAAGAACAGCGTGAGTATAAT
>CAKSVK010000286.1 GCA_934502905.1 uncultured Chitinophagaceae bacterium | reverse complement strand
ACACCTGCGAAACCACCTTCATCATAGTGTCCGGCAGCTTTACTTTTTGATATTACCTGGTAAATATTGTCCACATCAGGGATTCTTTTATCGTAGCTGTATTCATAATCCACCATGCGGAAAACGATCCAGGCCACGCATATGCAGATACTCAGCCCAAAAATGTTCAGGGCAGTAAACAGGCGATTGCGCCAAAGCTGTCTTGCCAATGTGATGAAGTAGTTTTTTAACATTTTTCCCTCCTTTTCTCCGCTGCAGCGGATAGCATTTTTAAGTGTTATAATTTAATCCTGTTTATATAATTATAGTTCTTTGATAAGCAAAATCGGAATTTTGAGCTGTCGGCTATCAGCTTCCAGCGGTTATTTATCAGCCTATCCCTCCTTCTCCCTTTCCCAAGGAAAGGGAGCGGTACTATAGAACAATTCCAAACTACATATCTACCACATCATTTATATTATAAATCCAAACAGGACGTTCAGCATCTACTCATACTTTTACATTCACAACCTTCCCCACCTCGCATTTCATCAGCATCTTCCGAACTTAGGTCCCCCTCTTCCCTTAGGAGAGGCTTTACTCCGTCCTCAAACTCCTCACCGGATTCGCCACCGCTGCTTTAATTGTTTGGAAGCCGATGGCAATTAATGTGATGACCAATACCAATGCTCCTGCTATCAGGAATACCGTTGATGAAATACTGATCCTGTAAGTATAGCTTTGCAGCCAGTTATTCATCATCCACCACGAAACCGGGAACGCAATGAGCAGGGCGATACCAATCAGCTTCAGGAAATCTTTTGACAGCAGGGCTGTGATGCCTGCAGAAGAAGCGCCGATTACTTTCCTGATACCGATCTCCTTTTGTCTTTTCTGCGCCGTAAACGCAGCCAGTCCGAACAAACCCAGGCAGGAAATAATAATGGCTAAACCTGCAAAATAACCTGCCAGAGCTGCTGTGCGTGTTTCTGTTTCATATTGCTTTTGGTAAGCTTCGTCCAAAAAATTAAATGTGAACGGGAAACCGGGATTGTATCTTTTATACAGTTGCTCTATTGCAGCGAGGGTCTGCTGCTGGTTTCCCTGCTGTACACGAGCAACAATGGTACCTTCGCCTTTTTGCAGGTGCATGAATGCCGGCTTTATAGCTTCATGCATAGATTCAAAATGAAAATCACTTACCACTCCTATGATCTGACGGCTAAAACCATGAAATTTAACAATAGTACCGATGGGATCCTTAAGGTCCATTACTTTAGCAGCAGATTCATTAATGATAATACCAAGAGAGTCTGTGCCAAAATCTTTTGAAAAATCTCTCCCCGCCTTCATCCGCATGTCCATCGTTTTAATAAAATTATGACTCACTCCAAATACTTCAAAGTACTGGTCCCTGTTTGGATCTTTTCCTGGCCAATCCAGTCCATCACTGTATTTACGGCCAACAATGTTGTGAAAAGTATAAGCTGCATTTACCACACCCGGCACCTGCTGTATTTCATCTAGAAAAGCTTCCTGGTTCTGCTGGATACGACCTTCGGCGGTAATACGCACAATATTCTCCTTGTTATACCCAAGGTTTATACTCCGGATGAATTGTACCTGCTGGTATATTACCGTTACAGCCACCATCAATATGGTGGACAATGTAAACTGGAAAATCACCAGCCCCTTTCTTGATAATAATTCCGCAGCAGAGGTATTCAGCTTGCCTTTCAATATTGCCAGCGGATTAAACCTGGAAATGTATAAAGCAGGATAGCTGCCGGCAAGGAATGCCGTGATCAATACAATCAACACAATAGCAGCGCCCATTTGCCAGGTAAAGTACATAGTAATGTTTTTGCCCGTGAGCTGGTTAAACTGAGGCAGTAAAACCGCTGCAAGTCCTATTGCGATAATCATAGCAAACAGGGTCAGCAGGAACGACTCCATCAGAAATTGAAAAATCAACTGGCTTCGTTTGGCCCCTACAACTTTTTTTATTCCTACCTCTTTGAGCCGTCGGGCAGCTTTTGCGGTGGAGAGATTCATGAAATTGATACAGGCGATCACCAAAATAAAAAGAGCCAATGCTGCAAACAGGTTTACATATTGAACCCTTTCGCCTACCTGGGTATCGTTATCATAATAATTGTATAAATAGCCGTCAGAAAATTTTGCTGCAACAACCTTCCTTGTGCTGTCGCCGGTATGAACAGTAATAACATCCTGCACTTTTCTGTTGAATACACGGATATCCGTTCCCTTTTTCAGCAATACAAAATTCCGGGGACCTCCCGCATTCCAATGTTTTACCCACTCCTTGATGGTTGCGAAATATTCAAACGACAGTACAAAATCAAATTGCTGGGAAGAATTGGCAGGCATTTTTTTAAATATACCCGATACATAAAAGGTAGTTTCCTGGTCGAACCGTACGGGTTTGCCCATTATACTTTCGGTAGTTCCAAACAGCTTCATTGCCAGTTCATCAGAGAGCACAATGGCGCTTTTGTCGGCAAGCACACTGTTTTTATTGCCCTCCAGCAGTTGAAAGGAAAAGATGTTGAAATAATCCTTTTCCGCATATTGGCCGTTGGCCTTGATGTTCTGATCATCAACAGAAAGCGTATTTTGAGGGAACCAATGCGGAGGTGCTATGGCAGCAGCATATGCTACTTCCGGGATGTCTTGTTTGACGGCTTCGCTTAGCTTTCCCGACGATTCATCAGCATAGAATGTTTCCCCGTTATAGCTTCTACGTTCCAGCAGTCTGTATAACCGATCATCGTTCTCAAAGAATTTATCAAAACTCAGCTCATCACTTACCCATAAAAAAATAAGCAGGGAACATGCCAGTCCGGCGGATAAGCCAAACATGTTCAGCACTGTAAATTGTTTGTCTTTTAACAGGCTCCGCCAGGCGGTTTTAAAATAATTTTTGAGCATAGATACAATTTATGATTTACGATTGCTGATTAACCTTACCCCCACCACGGCGGGCAAACTCTTATCCCTCTCCCGCAGCGGCGAGGGACGGTACTATATAACACATCCAAACTATAAAGTCTATCTCTCCTTCTCCCTTTCCAAGGGAAAGAGAGCGGTACTGCAACCTCACCCCCGCCACGGCGGGCAAGTTCCTATCCCTCTCCATGCAATGGAGAGGAACGACACGACAGAA
>CAKSVK010000285.1 GCA_934502905.1 uncultured Chitinophagaceae bacterium | reverse complement strand
GGATGTACCCTGCCAACAAAAATCAGCCGCAAATGTCCCGTGGGTTTATTTATTGGCTCAAACCCTGACTGCCCTGCCGCAAAATTACTGATAAGCTGTACTTTTACATTTACCCCAAACCATTGAAATATATCTTCAACTTCCTTCTCATCAGTAGCATGAAAGCATACCAATTCCGGAACCCCAATTGCTTTCAAAGCTTTTAAGAAAAAGCTTTTTTTAATAGTTTTATATTGAATTGCGGTGCTCTTTAGCATACCCCGGGGAGCCAAAACAACGCTTGCAGTAGTATAACCTAATCGCTTCATCAACAATGGATAAAGACTGTAATAGCGGGAAAACATACTATTCAGATAAATAAAATCGGGAGTTATTAATTTTAGTTGCCTGAGCACTTTCTTCCAGCTAACATTTTCCGGTGAAGCATAGAATATCTTAATGCCATCCCCGTTTATCCATTTATCCGTGGTAATACCTTCATAAGAAAATTTATCTCCGAGATCCCTGTCACTGGTAAATATGTAGATATCGTAGGTATCTCTCATTTGCTGCGCGAAGTTGACGCATGAACGAATAGGACCACCGGCTTTATAACCGGGCGCATACCAGTCAGAAAAAACGAGGATAGATTTTTTACGCATTCATGCCGTTTTTCTCCAGCCAGTATTCCAACACTACAAAAACCCAGATATCCATCCATCTGATCCTTGTATCTCCCTTTAAAAAATTACTCCAATAATGGCTTAATTCCTTACCATTAATAAATTCCCTCTCGCCAAGCCGTTTCAGATATTGATTGCAAAAAGCTTGCAGGTCATTTTTCATCCAGGTACTCCAGGGAAAAACAAACCCCTGTTTCTTCCGGTGAACTATCCCGTCCGGCAGTAAAGGTTTTATAGACTCTACCAGTAAGCTTTTGGGGTATAGAGGCTGTTTCATTTTATCAGGAATACCCAGTACATACTCTATCAGGTCGGTGTCAAAAAAAGGCTCCCGTACCTCTAACGCTACTGCCATACTCATCTGATCCGTATCCTTCAGCAATGTATGTTGCGTATATCCCATATACTCTGCAGCGCTTACCTGGCTCAAAACAGGAAGTTGACCCAACATAGCCTTGTTTTCTAACAAATACTCTTCCAGGGCGGTCATATGTGGCTTAACTCCTGTAAGCATTTTTAGCATTTTGCCGGAAAGTAAATTACGCAATACCGGGTACACATGTTCGATATCCGGGGTCCTGCATTTCAGCAAATCTGCTAAACGGTACTTTTTATTATCAAATTTTCCCGGAAACAGGAGCTTACTTCCCGCCAATCTGAAAGGCTTCAACATTTGCCATCGGTTGCTCATTCTATTTAACCGTTGAAACTGCGAAAAGATCGGGTATCCGGCAAACAGCTCATCGCCGCCAATACCTGACAATGCCACGGAAATACCGGCTTTTTTTATTGCCTTTGAGACTACAAAACTGTTGACTCCGTCCCCGGAAGGAGTATCTAACGCAGATAAAGCATTCTCCAGTTCTTCCAGCATAATTTCCGGAGACAGGCGTATAGTTGTGTGATTGGTTTTAAACTTCTGTGCAATGATATTGGCATAAGCCGACTCATCAAATTCCTTCTCCGAAAATGAAATATTAAATGTATCGGGCTTCACACCGCAGTCCTGCGCCATAATGCCCACTACTGTACTGGAATCAATACCGCCGGACAAAAAAGCTCCTACCGGAACATCACTGACCAACCTACGCTCTACAGAAGTTACCAGCAATTTCCTGATACTGGTCTTAACCACCTCCTCATGTTCATAAGAAAACGAAGAAGCGCATCCCGGAATTTTCCAGTAAGTCTTCTTTTCAATTTCTCCGTTTCTCACCTTCAAATAAGATCCGGCCTCCAATTGATATATCCCCTCTACCAGCGTTAAAGGATAGGAAACCGATTGGTAGGACAGGTATTCATAAATTCCATTTTTGTTTATTTTCCGGGGTACCAACCCACTCGCCAGAATGGCTCTTATCTCTGAAGCAAACAGAAGCTTTTCTTCATCACAATAGTAGTATAATGGTTTTACTCCCATCCTGTCCCGTACAAGCATAAGCTCCTTTTCCTGCCGGTCCCAAATTGCAAAAGCAAACATCCCTTTAAACAATTCAAGCGCTCTGATCCCCCAACAGGCATAGGCCGCCAGCATCGTCTCCGTATCGCTACTAGTTCTAAAGGGATAATCTTTCAGCTTCTGCCTGATATCATTAAAGTTATATATCTCGCCATTGTACACCGTTACAAACCTTCCTGCAGCATCCGAAAACGGTTGATTTGCCGCTGAAGAAAGATCTATAATTGACAGCCGCCGGTGCCCCAATCCAACCCCTTCTTCTGAAAAAATACCTTCGGCGTCGGGGCCCCGATGGAAAAGAGCCTGGGTCATTTTTATAACTGCAGACTCACTATTACGCCCCTTAAAATCCAAAATTCCCGCTATACCGCACATATGCTTATAAATAATTAGAACGGTTATCCTTTACAATCTTTTTATATACTTCTATATATTGCTCTGCAACTTGATCCGGACCAAATCTTTTTGAATTTTCAATCCCCTTATCAATAATATGTTTTCGATAATCTGCATCCTGAATAACTCTTAGAATTCCTTTTCTGATATCATCTACGCTATAAGGATCAACAAGGCAGGCACCTTTACCTGCAGTTGATAACATAGGATTAATATTACTGGTTACGACAGGCTTACCAGAAGCCTGGGCTTCAATGATCGGTAAACCAAAACCTTCCAGCAAAGATGGGAAAACAAGCATATCACACACTGCATACGCTGATATTATTTCCTGCCGGGACAATCCACTCTTATACCGGAATTCAATTTTATACCGATTCAGAAACCCTATTTGGACTTCATTAGGCGTTCCTATTATCATTACCGTACAGGGAATGTTTTGCAAAGCTGCTGCTATTCTCTCTGTATTTTTATTTGGAGTGACTCCTACCAACAGGATAGCAGGTTTATCTACATTAAAAGGTCTTTCAGACACAGGATATTTTCCAATTAAGCAGTTAGGGATAACGATTATTTTACCTGGATCAATCTTTACGTACTGCAGCAGATGTATTCTTGTCGCCTCAGAAATTGTGGTAATATACCGTAACCGCTTCACAGGC
>CAKSVK010000284.1 GCA_934502905.1 uncultured Chitinophagaceae bacterium | reverse complement strand
GAGTACAGTGGACCGGCCTGAAGTAAGCCTCGAAGAAGATCTCGCAGACACTACCGAACAAACGGAGAAGGTAAAGCTGATGCAATACGCTGCAAGGTTTGATGGTGATATAAGAAAGGGTATTGCGGCTATGGCAGAAGATATAAGAAATAAAAGCTAATAATCTATCAAATGAAATTGAATAAACTGATAAACGATCTGTGCTTAGCAGTTAAAGTCATTTTGCATTTTGGCAGGCAGCACCATGCTACCCTTTCTATGATGCAGGGAATGTATGTTAGGCAGGCGCTGCACAATGAACTGATAGCAGGAGTAGATACAATGCTGAGGATAACACGCTTCGGCAGCTTCTATCAAGTCACCCGTATTGACTATATCAGCAACATAGCCGACAGTGAGGAAACATGGCTGGCTACCTACGGCTGGCATTCTAACGGGCATCTGATAGAAATAGGCGGGGATCGTTACTGCATTTTCGATACGGTTTCAAAATCATTGTATCTCGAAAAACTGACGGAGCAAGGAAAGACAACAATTGAACTATTCACTAAAAATATTTAAGCAATGAAAAAATATGTAAGAATGATGCTTGTGGCTCTTTGCATTTCCTTCACCGTCCTCCCAGTACAGCAGGCGAATGCAACACCCATAGCCATATTGGAGATCATCAAAGCGGCGGTTAAAAAAGTGATAAAGGCGGTTGACTTAAAAATTCAGCGCTTGCAGAATAAAACGATTTGGTTGCAGAATGCGCAAAAGACATTGGAAAATACTTTGTCTAAGCTGAAGCTGGATGAAATTTCAGATTGGACGGAGAAGCAAAAGGAACAATATCGCAAGTATTACGAGGAGCTGGCGCAGGTAAAAGCAATAATTTCCTACTATCAGCGCATCCGGGATATTACCAAAAAGCAATTGCGTCTTGTGGATGAATACAACCGGTCCTGGTCGCTGATTCGGCAGGACAGTCGCTTTACAACAAAGGAGATACTCTATATGGAAAAGGTGTATTCGGGTATCCTCGATGAAAGCCTGAAGAACATTGACCAAATTAACCTCATTATCAAATCCTTCACCACAAAGATGAGCGATGCCAAAAGGCTGGAGTTAATCAATAACGCAGCCGATCAGGTAGATGCTAATTACTCGGATTTAGTACAGTTTAACAGGCAAAATACCTTATTAAGTCTTCAGCGTGCGAAAACCGAAACGGAGGTGCAGGCAGTTAAAAAATTATATGGACTTCCTTAAATCAACACGTATGAAAAAGATAATCGTTTTTCTATTACTATTCGTATCAGCAGGTAGCAGTCTGCAAGCGCAAACTTTTGCAGAATGGTTTCAGCAAAAGAAGACACAGAAAAAATACCTGCTCCAGCAAATCGCCGCCCTTCAGGTATATATTGGATATGCCAAAAAAGGATACAATATCGCCAAAGAGGGCCTTACAACTATAGGTGGCTTCACCAGAGGTGAATTTAATCTGCACACAGATTATTTCAACTCATTGAAATCTGTCAACCCGGAAATCAAGCGATATGCAAGGGTCGCTGATATAATAGCGTTGCAGGTCAAAATCGTGCAAAACTATAACAGAACATACCGAAGGCTTAACAGCACCGATGCCCTTTCAAATGATGAACTGGCATACATCGGCAGGGTGTTCAGCAGGCTGCTTGATGATTGTGATAAAACACTGGATGAACTGATAACCATTAAGACCGATGGGAAAACGGAAATGAAGGATGATGAGCGCATGAAGAGGATTGATATGCTATACCTGGATATGCAGGATAAGTTCACATTCTCGCAGAGCTTTTCTAATGATGCCGTATCGCTTGCTGCATCAAGGATAAAAGAGAAAACCGATATACAAACCAGCCGTGTACTTCACGGTATTAAAAACGAGTAACGATGAAAAAGCTAATTGTAATTATATCGCTTTCATTTCTGGGTTTGCTTCCTGCTTTCCGTGCATCTGCACAAGCAGATGAGATAGCACAGCTATTATTGAATGTTGAGAAGCTGGCGCAATTCAAACAAATCCTGAGCGACATGAAAAAAGGCTACCAGATTTTGGAAGGTGGCTACAATACCATTAAGAATATTTCCGAAGGCAACTTCAGCTTGCACAAGGCTTTTCTCGACGGCTTAATGGAGGTAAGTCCAACGGTACGCAATTACCGG
The DNA here is from genome assembly GCA_934502905.1 of uncultured Chitinophagaceae bacterium. Lineage (GTDB taxonomy): Bacteria > Bacteroidota > Bacteroidia > Chitinophagales > Chitinophagaceae > Agriterribacter. The sequence continues at coordinate 1,021 of CAKSVK010000284.1, read as the reverse complement.
CGTGTAGCAGACATCACCAACTACCAGATCACATTGGTAAAAGAATACCGTAAGGCTTATGACCGTTTTAGGCAGGATAATAATTTCAATCCAGACGAGCTGGCGTATTTAGGTCGTGTATATGACAACTTGTTTAAAGAGAGCCTGCGTAACCTGGATGAATTGATTACAGTGATCACGGCAGGCAAAGCCCGTATGAGTGATGATGAACGACTACAGGCCATTGACCGAATTTATGCAGACATGCAGGACAAATTAATGTTCCTGCGACATTTTAATAACAACTCTACAATACTGGCTGTGCAGAGGGCTAAAGAACGCAACGATGCACAGACCATTCGTAAAATCTATGGGTTAAACAATTAAATAAACAGATATGGCAAAGTGTAGAATGGCCGCCTGGCTGGCGGCAGTGGGGTTGATACTGCCTTTTATGAGCCACGCACAGGGTATAGCCGATGAAATGAGAGGAATGCACGGTGTATTGGAACAATTGTATGATGAGATGATGCCCCTGTGCAGCCAGTTGATTGGTGTGGGTCAGGGATTAGCTGGCTTTGCGGCTATGTGGTATATCGCTTCACGGGTTTGGGGACATTTATCGAGAGCGGAGCCTATTGATTTTTATCCGTTGTTCCGTCCCTTCGTCATCGGTTTTTGTGTGATGATATTTCCCTCGGTTTTGGGGTTGATCAACGGGGTAATGAAACCCACAGTGACGGCGACAGCCGCAATGGTAGAAGGTTCGGACAAAGCAATTGCAGTTCTACTGCAAAAAAAGGAAGAAGCGATAAAGAAATCGGATGTGTGGCAAATGTATGTTGGCGAAAGCGGTAGCGGCGACCGGGATAAATGGTACAAATACACGCACGACAATGAAGATCCGTCAAACGAAGGACTCTTCGAGGGCATCGGCAACGATATCAAGTTTGCCATGTCCAAAGCCTCTTACAATTTCCGCAATTCAGTAAAGGAATGGATGAGCGAAGTGCTCAGGGTGCTGTTTGAAGCAGCATCCCTG
>CAKSVK010000283.1 GCA_934502905.1 uncultured Chitinophagaceae bacterium | reverse complement strand
AAAACAATTATGTATGATGATACTATTCTCCGCCGGGTATCAGCGGTGGTGGCGCAGCTTAATTACCCAAACAGTTTCAGCGCTGATAATAATGAGTTTATAGCCATAAATAATTCAGAAATTGCCAATGATGCATGGGGCGGCATGAGCTCAAACGACCTGATGTATATTAAGCCGGAAAAGGGTGCAATTGTTGCTAATATAATGAAGCAGTTAAATGCAATAAATCTTCAGCACAACAAAGAGAATTTTGAAAAATATAAATATGAAAATTGGTATGATGTATTGCCCCTAACCCATAAGCATTTTGAAACCAATTATGGCGCCCAAACGCGTACGGCCGATAAAAAAGTATTAACGGGCTTAATGATCATCGGTGCTTTCCTGTTGCTGATAGCCTGCATCAACTATATTAATCTCAGTACCGCGCAATTGCCTCAAAGAGCAAAAGAAATCGGCATCAGGAAAACATTGGGCAGTTCTGCCCGCGGGTTGATATGGCGTTTCGTAGGTGAAACATTTATTATCACCACCATTGCGGCATTGCTTTCTTTTTTATTTACCGCAGTTGCAGTAAGAGTGTTTGCAGATTTTTTACCAGCGGGGCTTTGGGATTATATGAATTATAGCAGCATGATTTTATTTATGCTTGGTCTCATCGTCATCGTTTCATTATTGTCAGGTCTATATCCTGCATGGCTTTCTTCTAAAATAAGCACGGTTAATGTTTTAAAAGGTGTAACAGAAAAAGTTGTTGGAAGGAGCACTTTTTCACTCCGTAAAGGGCTTATCGTATTCCAGTTTTTAGTAGCGCAGGTATTAATAATAGGCAGCATTATTATTGGCCAGCAGCTCAGATATGCTTTGCACAAAGACTTAGGTTTCAGCAAGAACGGCATAATTACAGTTGAAGTGCCTTATTATGTATGGGATGATCCAAATTATAAGGACAAACAGTTTGTCTTAAAAAATGAGTTGACAAAACATCCAACTATTGAAGGCGTTTCGCTTGGCCGCCGCCCTATGGACAATTCTATGAATTCATATCTTTTAAGTTACTATAAAGATACTGTAGAAAACCAGCAACAGATATACGTAAAGTTTGGCGATGCAGATTATTTAAAGTTGTATGGTTTTCACTTGCTGGCGGGTAGAAGTTATAATGCTGTCGACACTATGCACGAAATAGTCATTAATGAAAAAGCGGTTGAGACTTATGGTTTTGCATCGCCACAAGATGCTGTTGGCAAAGTGTTATCGCAGCCCGGTGAGCAATCACATAACTACCCCATAGTTGGTGTGGTTGCAGATTTTCACCAGTCTGGTATACAATCTGAGATCAGACCTGCATTAATCGCTTCAAGTAAAAACCAGTTTTATATACTGAATATTAAGCTGCCTGCCGATGTGTCAAAATGGAAAGCTGCCATACAAACAACAGAACAGGAATGGAAAAAATTATATGCCGGTGTTCCGTTCAGCTATACTTTTTATGACGATATTGTAAAAAAGATGTATGATAGTGAAGAGAAAATGCAGAAACTGGTTAGTGCAGCAACTACAATATCTATTGTCATAAGTTGATTGGGATAGTTTGGATTGGCTACGCTTACTGCATTTAAACGTACAAAAGAAGTAGGGATAAGAAAAGTGTTAGGCGCTTCGGTTGCCGGTATTGTTCAATTATTATCAAAAGAATTTTTATTGCTGGTAATTGTATCCGTAATTATTGCGACTCCGGTTGCGTGGTGGATTATGAATAAGTGGCTGTTGAACTTTGCTTACCGCGTTACCATACAATGGTGGATGTTTGTGATAGCTGCTGTCGCAGCGTGTGTGATTGCTTTACTTACCGTGAGCTTCCAGGCGATAAAAGCGGCAGTGGCAAACCCGGTGAAAGCGTTGCGGGTGGAGTAGCCTCTCTCCCCCGCCACGGCGGGCACGCCCGTCCCCTCTCCCCTAAGGGAGGAGGGGTGCCTAAGTTCAGAAGATGCTGATGAAATGTGAGGTGAGAATTGTAAATGTAGAGCTGTGATAATGTGAAGATGTTGAAATGTTTGCCTGGATTTGTTGTATTGTTGATGTGACAGATATGCGGTTGGGCATTGTTTTATTGTGTCGCTTCCTTTCCCTCGGAAAGGGAGATGGAGGGATAGGCTGAGCGAAGCCTACTTTCCTTTTCGTTTATAGTATTCCGATAGATCCATTATTTCTACTTTTCTGAATTCAACCGGGTGACTTTCACTTTGCAGGGAAATATACCCGGAGGATAACAATTGCCCGTCTTTCTTTTGTGCCGGGTCAAAATCCGTCACGGCTCCGCCCCCGATCTGGGGTTTCTGGTAGGTAAGTACGGTATCGCCGTTAACAATATGGTGAACAACAGAATCTCCCAGCACAACAACTTCTGCTCTTACCCATTCTTCGTTCCGGAAAGTTTTGGAGGTAGAGTTGATACAATGAGGAGTAAAAAGCTTCCCATCCATCTCTACATTGGTGCCGGGCGTGCACAGGTTACAGGTGGTCCGTTCTCCTGTAGCGTCGCCGCCCAGCAGTTGTACTTCTATTGAAATAGGAAAATCCTGGTCTTTACCCATTGTAGCCGGATCCTGGCAATGCACCATAATACCGCTGTTTTTATAAGCCCATCCGGGTCCTTCATTGGCCTGTTTGCCTATGAAACGGTATTCTACCGCAAAAATGTAGTAGGAATAGGGTGTTTTATAAAACAAATGACCGAAGCGTTCATTGAACCTGTCATAAGCCTCGTACCCTACCGTTATTTTACCATCTTCTACCCGGAAGGTATTGCCAAAGTTTTCTCCGTAAGCATATCCCCTTATTTTAGGAGTCCAGCCATTCAGGTCTTTTCCGTTGAAAAGCTGTTCCCATTTCTTATCAGGGATGTTCTGGGCATTTAGCTGTAATGTAAAAGATAGCAACAGTACAAAAAGCGGGTATTTCATACAATCATTTTTATATACGAAGCCACAAGATACGGAGATTTGATACGGATGGATAGAACATTTTTTTAATGACCTAACCTTTTTGAAGCGCCGGACGTATGTCATTATTACCATGAAGAAAGTTGTTTCCTTTTTTCTGCTTTTTACATCCCTGGATGTTTGCGGTCAGCAATTGATTTCTGTTGATTGTATCCCTGGCAGTTCAAATGAGGTTGGTTTGTCCGAATATGGTTCCAGGCGTATGGAGGAT
>CAKSVK010000282.1 GCA_934502905.1 uncultured Chitinophagaceae bacterium | reverse complement strand
TTTTTGCAAGTTGCCATCCGCATTATTACCGCTCAGCAGGTCACCACCCAGTGCAAGGCTCCATTGGGTAGTCAGCACACGCTCCATGTTTGCTGCTACCAGGTATGCATTGGTCCTTATGCCCTGTGGATTTTTTCCTCCCTGATAATAGGCGGAAGCACTGTATTTCCATTTACTACCGGCATGAAAATAATTGGCACCGATGGTCTGGGTAAAATATGTTTTGGCATTGTCATCCGCATTATTTTCTGCATTTTGAAAGCCCAGGTTATTTATTAAAAGACTAAAGCTGCTTTGCTTATCCCAATCGTATTTCAGCCAGGCATTCTGCATCCATTTATAGGGTGTTGCGCCTTTCGATGAAAACAGCGACCCGGATATATTACTCAGGTTGTTATCATATAACGCTGCATAGTTTTGGTTGAAAGCGGCATGTACGCTGAGCTCCAGCTTGTCCCTCCGGAATTGAAAGGAGACGGCATCGTGCGCCCTGCCACCTTGCGCCCAATCCAGCGCGCCGAAAAATCGCTCATCATCCAGTGAAATAACCTGGCGGCCTATTTGCAATAAAGCAGAGGAACTGACCCTAAGTTTTGCCCAGGCTTCAAAAAAAGCCAGACCATTATTCGTTCCTGTACTTTGTGTAAGCGCCTCCTGCCCCCAGATATTTATATGCTGGGGAGAAAGCTGTAAGGACAAAATACCTTTATGCTGGAAATTCAATGTAATCCTGCTACGCTGACTGATCAAAAAGGCCGGTTTTTCATTGATAGCCAAGGGACGAAAAGCACCATGCCGCAATTCAGCCCGTGGTCGCAGCTGGGCTGTAACGGTAAGCTTATTGCTGGTATCAGCACTATTTTGTGCAAGCGTAACATTTGCAGCAAAAACAAATAACATAAGGGTTGAAAAAACATTCCGAAAAGAGGAAAATGCGCCCATAACGACACAGTTATTATGGCACAAAGATAGTTACCCAAATAATTAAGGATATATTTGTCCTCAATTAGTGTTATGACTATTATCAGGTTGGGGGATGATGAAACAAAGGGTAGGATTAGTTAGATGGTAATAATAAGTGTTGAACTAATTATATGCCGTTGCCCGGCGATTGATTCCTAACCTTTTACTGCACACCTATAAACTTCTACATTCTTTCAGATCAACGCCGGCAGCGAGCCTGCTTTTGCATATACCGGCAGCTTATGCACTAACTGCGGTTACCGTTTTATCAATTTTACCAATCAGCCCCTGCAGCACTTTTCCCGGGCCTACTTCTGTAAAGCGGGTAGCACCGTCTTCGATCATCTGCTGGACACTTTGTGTCCAGCGGACCGCTCCGGTAAGCTGATCCACCAGGTTCTTTTTAATGACTTCCGGATCGGTGACAGGTTTCGCGGTGAAGTTCTGGTATATCGGGCAGGCAGGCGGATTGAATACTGCAGCTGCAATAGCTGCCGCCAGCTCATTCTTTGCCGGTTCCATCAGCGGTGAATGAAAAGCTCCGCCTACCGGCAGGGGTAAAGCCCTTTTAGCGCCGGCCTCTTTCATTTTTACGATGGCAATTTCAATGCCTTTGGTGGAGCCGCTGATCACCAGTTGCCCGGGGCAGTTATAATTGGCAGGAACTACAATTTCCCCTGCTTCATCCCGTATAGCTTTACATACTTCTTCCACTTTCGCGTCTTCCAGTCCCAGTACGGCAGCCATGGACGAGGGATTAAGCTCGCATGCATACTGCATCGCCTTAGCCCTTACCATCACGAGTTTCAAGCCGTCTTCAAATGAAAGCGTATTGTTGGCAACCAATGCCGAAAACTCTCCGAGAGAGTGTCCTGCTACCATATCCGGCCGGGCATTCTCCAACGTCCGGTACTGGATAACAGAATGCAGGAATACTGCCGGCTGGGTCACCCGGGTTTGTTTCAGGTCTTCATCAGACCCGGTGAACATAATATCGGAAATCCGGAATTGCGCAATTTCATTTGCTTTTTCAAATAGTTCCTTAGCCTGGGAGTTGGTTTCGTATAATTCTTTTCCCATTCCTGAAAACTGTGCGCCCTGACCGGGAAATACATATGCATGCTTCATGTGCGGTTCTATTTAGTGGTTTATCCCAACCGTTTAGCCATTTCTTCCTTGTCTCTGCTGTTCTGCTGGGTTTAGCAAATGTAATGGGAAGTTTATTATTGAGCAAGCCCTGAAAAGTTTCTGTCCCCTGCCAATAGTATATAAAATGATCTTTTGCAAATCAGCTCATGGGAAAGTTGCGTATGGGTACGCAACCGGGCGACCTATTGTTCTTGCAGGTGTCTTCAGGCAGGGTTAAAATGCAGGTTGGACCGGTCAGGCCGGTTCATTATATGTCACGGTCCTATGTCGTTTGATTTGCGCTTTTCGAGCGTATGAAAATCATGGCAATGGCTGTCGTGATGATTCCCATTATCAGGGCACCGATCGCCCCTTGCCTGGCATAGTTGGGATAATTAAAGTTGGCTTCGGCTTCTGCTGTTGTTTTATAATAGCCCAGTTCCACAGAACGTTTTATCACATTGGGAAAATATTCGGGCGTAATAACGTAAGAAGTAACCCATTGGGTTAGCGGACTTAATAAGGCAATGATTGCCGATAAAATAATGCCCGATATCAGGCCCTGCTTATATGTCATTTGTCCTTTGTAAAAAACTTTCTTTTTTTCTTTAAGCGCTGACACCATCATCCAGATGGCTGGAATAGCAAACAGGTTGGTCAGGTAAAGATGGTAGTCAATGTATGTACTGTGCAGTCCGCATATTTTTTCCAGCAACATCCAGAGTAAGGTCACTACAGAGAAAATGATCGCCCAAATAAGGGGTTCAATAGATCGGGTTACATTTAATAGAGTTCTTAAAAACATATAGACTGTAAATCCAAATTTTGAATTTCCCATGATGTTTTTAGCGCACAAGAAGGCCATTAAGAACGCCGCAGGAATGGCAATGATTGTCGCCATAAAAGCGATATAGATGGTTTCGACAATAGCAAGGATAGCTTGTGGTAAGATGCTAAAATTTGGAGTTAAAAGACTATAAAAAATATTTTTAGCGCCTGTCATCCCGTCTTCATCTAATAATTCGTAGATGCTAAACTCAGTTAATATTACACCAACAACCATTGTATAAATAAATGCGATGATTAATTGAATACCCCAAAAGGTCTTAATCCAAGGCTTAGGAACAGCTTTTAAT
>CAKSVK010000281.1 GCA_934502905.1 uncultured Chitinophagaceae bacterium | reverse complement strand
GAGATAAAGCTCCCGTTCAAGTCCACGGCCATTTCCATCAGCTTCCTTGCACCTGAATATTCTGCTTCCGATAAAATAAATTATACCTATAATCTCGAAGGCAGGGATGATGAATGGATCTATCTGGGAAAGGACCGGACCGTAAACTATTCCGGTCTGCAGGAGGGCAAATACATTTTCAGGGTAAAGGCAACTGATACGGATGGGGGCTGGAATAAGAATGAAAAGCAGCTGACTATCATTGTGTTGCCCCCCTGGTACAGAAGCTGGTGGGCGTATCTTCTGTACATTTCCATTGCGGTTGTTGTAGTATACTTATATGGTAAATACAAAGTACAGAAAGAGAAGCTGCAACACCAGGTTGAGTGGACGAAAAAAGAGGCGGAAAAAGAGAGAGAGCTGAATGAGAAAAAGTTGGTTTTCTTTACTAATATATCCCACGAGTTCCGGTCGCCGCTGGCACTGATCATAAATCCGTTAAAAGAGATCCTGCATAATCCTTCAAAAGCCGGTACTGCGAATGACCTGAATATAGTATACCGTAATGCCAGGAGATTGTTGAGCCTGGTAGACCAGTTGTTGCTGTTTCACAAAGCAGATTCTGAAGCGGATAAGCTGAAGATCACACGGCAGAATTTTTCGGAGTTATGCCGGGAAGTATTTAGCTGTTTTGGTCACCTGGCGAAAACAAAAAATATTCAATACGATTTTACCTGCGAAAATGCAGGCATCGAGCTGGCTGTAGACAGGGAAAAAATGGAGATTATATTATTCAATCTCTTATCCAATGCTTTGAAATTCACTCCTGAAAACGGGGTAGTAAGATTTGAGGTGGAAGAGGACGAGCGTACGGTACAGGTAAAAATAGCGGACAATGGTTGTGGTATTCATAAGAAGGTGGGTGGAAAACTTTTTGAAAGGTTTTACCAGCAGCCGGATAAATATGCTGTATCGCAATCGGGATTTGGTATCGGTTTGTTTTTGGTAAAGCAGTTTGTGGATGCGCATAAAGGCAGCATTACTTATAACAGTGTAGTGGATAAAGGCACGCAGTTTATACTGACATTGAAAAAAGGGACGGGCCATTTTGAAGGATTGTATATACATGAAGAGGTAGAGGAAAGACCATTGTTCTTGGACGAGCTTACCGGTGGTGCGATGGCAGGCGAACCGCCCCATGCCGTGGAACCCGGGTTGCTCTCCGACAAGAAAACGATATTGCTGGTAGACGACAATGCAGAAATCCGCCTGTACCTGCAACAGATGTTCAGGGGAAGCTTTGATATATTGGAAGCAGAAAATGCGGAAGCGGGCTGGCAGTTGGCCTTACAGCATATCCCGGATGTTATTATCAGCGATGTGGTCATGGGAGGAATGACGGGAATGGAGTTTTGCAGGAAAATAAAAGAAACGGCCGCATTGAAGCATATCCCGGTCATATTACTGACGGCTTCTTCCTCTTCGGAAATTAAGCTCAATGGCATAGAAAGTGGTGCAGACGATTATATTACCAAACCATTCGAAAAGGATTTGTTGATCGCCCGGGTTCACAATATCCTGAAAAACAGGAGCTCACTGCAGCAGTTCTTCTTTGATAAGATCACCTTGCAGAAATCTGATACCCGGATTTCGGGGGTACACCGGGAGTTTTTGGAAAAATGTATGTCTGTAGTAGAAAAAAATATTGATAACGAGGAGTTTACGATAAAAATGTTGATGAAGGAAATGAACCTGAGCCATTCGGGGTTATACAAAAAGATAAAGGCCATTTCAGGGGAATCTGTCAACGCGTTTATCAGGCTGGTCAGGCTCAGGAAGGCGGCTGTTTTGTTGCTGACAACCGACATCAACGTCGGGGAGGCTGCATACAAGGTAGGCATGCCCGATGTAAAAAATTTCCGGCGACAGTTTGTAAAGTTGTTTGGGATACCCCCTTCCGCCTATGTAAAAAAATACAGGGACTCCTTCGATCATGAGTTCCATATTACCGGTCTTCATAAAAACCGGAAGGTGTAGGATAGACACTTTCTTAAAGGGCAAAAAAACGCAGGCCTGAAAACCAGCCCGTTGAATTACCAATTTGAACCCCAAATAGTATGAATTAAGCCCCTTTGAGCACCCGGGAGCTATGTATATTACGCCCCTAAAACTCAGGCTTATGACCATATGTAGAAAAAGGTTACTATTTTTTTTAATGGGTATGCTGCTGACCTGTTTCAGTTATGCCCAAACCCGGAAAATTACCGGTACTGTTACAGGACCGGAAGGCCCCCTGGAAGGGGTAACAGTTGCAGTAAAAGGTAGCACTCTTGCAACAACCACCCAAAATAACGGCGACTTCTCCATTGAAGTGCCCGGTAGTGCCAAAGTCCTGGTTTTTTCCTATGCAGGAATGGAAGACCAGGAAATAACGTTATCCGGCAATGATCACATCGAAGTGCAACTGAGATCCACCGGACAGCTCAGCGATATTGTTGTAATCGGGTATGGTACGCAAAAAAGAACCGACCTGACGGGTTCCATTGCCTCGCTTTCCTCAAAAGCATATAAGGATCAGCCGGTGGTGAATGTTTCTTCCGCCTTGCAGGGTAGGGTAGCGGGTGTAGCCGTTACCAACAACTCTGGAGCGCCCGGCGGAGCCGTGAAAATACGTATCCGGGGAGCCAATTCCGTAAACGCCAGCAACGATCCTTTGTACGTAGTGGATGGGGTTGCGTTAAGCAGCACCGGGCTGGCGGATATCAATGTAAACGATATCGCCTCCATGGAAATATTAAAGGATGCCTCGGCTACGGCAGTATATGGATCGAGGGGCGCTAACGGTGTGGTGCTCATTACCACCAAAACGGGTGTAACAGGAGCTGCCAAGATCGATTACAACGGTTTTGCCAGTTTCAACAAACCGATGAAAACCTACGATCTGATGGATGCGGTTACTTATGCCAAAGTGGCCAACCTTACAGCAGGCGTGGATGTGTTTGCCGATCCTAATTCATTTGCAGGAAAGGGCACAGACTGGCAGGATATGATATTTGCCAATTCCGTAACCCAAAGCCACCAGCTTTCCGCAAGCGGTGGTACGGAAAATGCTAAATATTATATTTCGGGGTTTTATATCGACCAGGAAGGGTTGCTGGTAAACAGCGACCAGAAAAGATTCGGTATCCGCTCAAACCTGGATTTCAAGCTCAATAAGCGCCTGAGCGTGGGGGTAAACGTGTATGCCGCCCGTATCAATTCTCACAATA
>CAKSVK010000280.1 GCA_934502905.1 uncultured Chitinophagaceae bacterium | reverse complement strand
ATAAAATCATTCACGACTTAATCGTATAATTCTATAAATTTATTTGATAATAGTTCTCGTATTCAAAGAAATAAACAGGGCACTGAATATTTCTGCTTACAATTCTCTGTTTAATTAGGTCAATATCAGGCTTGTGATTTACTAATAAAGTAATTTCAGTTTCTACCATAAACTCAAATTTACAAACAATCCAATTTAAGTGTCAACTGTCACCACAATAACTAAATGTTAACTTTTAAATACAGCGTCGGGAAACATTTAACCAACTTTAATTAACAATCGAATTGTATGCTTCCCGCATAGCGGGTCGATTTTTTTAGAAAGGGCCGCCTCAAGACAGCCCTATGATACATTTACTCACCAAACTATCTTAATTTCTCCATCCTTTTCGCAAATCAAAAATCCTATCCTGCGCTTTTTTCTCCCTGTTTGTGGCGATGTCTTGCTGTTCCTGTTCAATCGCTTCAATATCCATATTGGTATTGCTTGCTATCCAATACAAGCAGAACCCATTAATATGGTTGAGACGTTTACTTTCAGAACCATGAGCCAAGGCTATTCTTATCAGGAACACTTGTTCCTCCGCTGTCATCTCTGCAAAGCGGTTAAAGACTTTCAGAGGAGTGGAATGATAGACGCTAATATTTTTCAGGACTGTTTTGTCAAAGATTTCCTTTGCATGATAATCCAAAGATTGGTACAAAAGTAATTTCGCAGCTATCTTATCACCGGTCGTCATCGCCGATCGTTGTTGTTCATTGTTCATTTGTGAGAGAAACAGGTCATGCACTTTCTCCTGCACTTTCTCCTGCACTTTTTCCCTGTCCAGTTCCTTAGAGCGTTTTTCACGTGCTTCAATGCGATTGATTTCATCCTGTAACAGGTTGGAGGTCGCAACTCCCGCTTTAATAGCATCCTGAACTGCCTTCGCAGTCACTTTTTGCTTATGTTGCCGTAGAGTTTGGGAGCGTTCCGTAAACCAAACAACGTTTAATTCGTCTTTTTTCAGATAAAGCCCTTTTTTAAGTTCGCCTGTTTTTTTGCAGTTTCTAATTGTTGAAGTTCGTCATTATATTCTGCTACAGCCTGGTCAAAACCTGCTTTGTCAAATTGAGTGCCACCATTCTTTCCCATTTCTTCTTCATAATCTTCCGGTGTCGGTGGGTTGGGTTCGTCAATTACGCCTACATCATAGTAATTATAAACAGGCAGGGATTGGGCAGGTTCGTAAGTTTCCAGTAATTGGGATAAAGTTTCTGTTGTGCCGTTATTCGTAATCAGGGCTTCGGGGTTTTCTTTTTCCAAAGCCTTAGTAAAAAGATTACGATAATGAGCCAAAGTCTTTTGCTCAAAACAGGCAGCGTTGGAACAAACAGCTTCCTTAGCAAGTTCAGGAAAAAGCGAAGCAGCAAGAGCGCTATTATAGCGACAGTTAATACATGCACCTGCTTCGGGGACAAGGGATTTGGAACGGATGCTGAAATTTGCTTCATGAAGGTCAAACCGTAAATTTTTGATAACAGTTTCCAGATAATCAGGAACTTCAAAATCATCATCATTCCACGCTTCAAAATGTTCTTCATAAATGAATTGTTGGGATTGAGAAGATAGGTCTGCCAGTTTCAGGGCAGTTGTAATATTTATTTTATTCGCTAAGAATACACCGTGAAAACCGGCATCTAACTGCGATAGTTTTAATCTTTGGTACACAAAAGATTTTGATTTTGTCAGTCGTTTGTAAATGTCATTGAAGGATTTGCCGCTCTGCTGCATTTGGAGGATGGCAAAGGCTTCTTTAAGGGGATGCGGGTTTTCACGGTTGAGGTTTTCTGAAAGCTGGATTTCCAGCACTTCTTCATTTGTAAGGTCTTTCACAATCGCCGGAATTTGGAAAATGCCGGCGATTGCCGCCGCACGCACTCTCCGTTCTCCTGCAACCAGCTCAAAATATCCGGCGGAATTCGGGCGAACTGTAACAGGAGATATGATGCCATGTATTTTTAAATCGGAGGCAAACTCTTGTAAATCTTTTTTATCAATGATGCCACGATAGTTTTTATTGATAATGATTTTATCCGAGGGGATCAGTTTATAAGCTCCTTGTGAGACTTCAGCAATTTCGACGGTTTTAGTCCCGCGCTGTTTCTTGTGGTTTTTTACTGTTGTTGACATTGTTTGAAAGTTTTAAGATTACACGTTAACAAGTTGACAGGTTGCATGGTCAGGAATTGATGCTACCCTTTTCCATCAGATTTCTACTTGCTCCGTAATTGATTTTATAACCGTTGCTTTGAATAATGCTCGTCATTAAATTTTCAGCCTGTTTTGCATCGAAATCATCGGTTGCGGTCATATCGAGGTAGTGCAGTTTCTCCAAAGTCACTACGCAACGGGCTAAAACATGCACGGCTTTCTTTTCGGTTTTATTGGATAGGATACTCATAAAAAAGAACATAAGGCGCGCCAAAGCGCGCCGATTTTTTTCAGTTAATAATAAAGTCGCAGAAAGTCACAAAATCCTGGCAAAGTTTAAAGGCGGTTTGTGTGCGTTGCTGCGCCGTGCCACCGTAAATAATGGATTTTAACTTGGATCCTTCGTCTTTGTACCCAACTACGTTTTGATAGTAACCTGTGATGGCGTTATAAGCCCCAAACAAAGTTCCTTTGGTGGTTTCCAGTTGTTGGGATGGATTGACGTTGGCATATTCAAAAACCCTGTCGCAGGTATTTTTAAACATCGTTGAGAGTTCTTTATAATCTCCCAGAGCCACCCTATCCAAAACCTCTTTGGTCGGGCTCATAGCTTTTTTGATGAGTTCCTGAACTTCTGTATCCTTGATGCGGACTTTGCTCCATTGGTTAAATATCCCTTCCAACATTGGGCTAAGTGTGTTCATCATGCCCATTACTTTGTGCGCTTCTTTCAGTCTATCCTTCGCGTTGGCGGTATGTTTGATCTTCACTACGTTGGAGCAGTTACGAAGGGCTGCATTTAATGTATTATTACAGACTACTCTTACAGGTGTAAAAGCTGCAATGATGCTGCCACTTCCGTCATGGGTGTTTGTAAGGAAAACATATTGCTCAATAACATCATCGCTCCCCACTTTGATATAGTTCGGAAGTTTGGCTGTTATAAAAATACGTTCACCTCTGCCCAAAGCTCCGGCGGTTTCATAAAGGATGCCGGAATCACAGCCCACGATCGCATCAAAGAATGAAAAAGCATCCCTGTTTTGTACGATTTCATAATCCCTGCCGACCACGCCAAGCGCTGTATTGCGGTCGGTACGGACG
>CAKSVK010000279.1 GCA_934502905.1 uncultured Chitinophagaceae bacterium | reverse complement strand
CTTCTTATGCGCTTTACTTTTTGGCCGCCACCATTGTAGCCTCGGTAATTCTCACCAACATATGCCGTTATATGGCGCAACGTACGCTTGTAAGTACCCGCACCTTGCTGGTAAAGCGTCTGAGGGAGGCTTTATTTGAAAAGATCAACCGCCTGCAGTTGGGTTATTTCACAAAAGAACACAAGGGAGACCTGATCTCCCGTCTTAATACGGATGTATATGGCGTAGAAGCTGCGGCTGCCAGTTCACTGGAGGTATTGTTTAAGGAACCTTCGTTACTGATTGGTTATTTTATAGGTTTATTTGCGATATCCGGTAAGCTGACATTGTTCACGCTGTTGATCATTCCTATATCTGCCTTTGCCATTGCCGCCATTACAAAGAAATTAAAAAAAGAAGCCAAAGATGTGCAGGCTTCTGCCGGACGGCTGTTGACCATTATCGACGAAACGCTGATGGGGATGCGTATCATCCGTTCCTTCAATGCTACCCGGTTCATATTGCAAAGATTCAGTAAGGAAAATGACTTCTACCGGCAGGCCAGTCTTGCAAGCTTTAAGAAAAGAGAGCTGGCGCCTTCCTTTTCGGAGGCAGCCGGCGTTTTTGTTGTTGCGTGTATCCTTGTGTATGGGGGAGGATTGGTGCTGGCGGCCGATAGTGGGCTCCAGGCCAGTTCTTTTATAGCGTTTATTGCTATCTTTTCCCAGGTTATCCGCCCGGCCAAAGCCATCGTGGTGGCATTGTCCAATATCCAGTTGGGACAGGCTTCCGGCGAGAGGATCCTGGAAATACTGGATAAGCCTGTTGAAATAGCGGATAGACCGGGAGCCGTAGAAATGCAGGCGTTTAATGATTCAATCGAGTTAAGAAATGTGTCGTTTGCCTATAACCAAAAAGATGTATTGAAAGGTATAGACCTGAAAATAGAGAAAGGAAAAACAATTGCGCTGGTAGGACCGTCAGGAGTAGGAAAATCCACGATCGCGGATCTGATCCCCCGGTTTTACGAAGCTACTTCCGGTGAAGTATTGGTAGATGGCAGGGATGTGAAAGATTATACGATGGAATCGCTAAGAAGTCATATGAGCTTTGTGACGCAGGAGATCATCCTGTTTAATGATACCATCTTTAATAATATTGCACTGGGTAGGCCGGATGCCAGCCTGGAAGAGGTGATGGAGGCGGCAAGAATTGCAAATGCCCACGACTTTATTATGCAGACCGAACATGGTTACGATACGGTTATCGGCGACCGGGGTATTCGTCTTTCCGGCGGACAACGGCAGCGCCTGAGCATAGCAAGAGCCGTATTTAAAAATCCTTCCATCCTGATATTAGACGAAGCTACTTCCGCGCTGGATACAGAGGCCGAAAAGCTGGTGCAGGATGCGCTGAACAACCTGATGCAGGGTAGAACCACGTTGGTGATAGCACACCGCCTGAGCACCATCAAAGAGGCGGATGAGATCATCATCATGCAGGATGGGCAAATTATAGAGCGCGGCAGTCACTACGAGCTGATCGAAATTGAAGAAAGCGTATACCGGCGTCTGACTATGATGCAGAAGATCGCGTAGGGGAGTTTGCAGAGGTGGCAAGAGACAAGGTCACACAAGGGGCGGGTTTGCAAGTCGCAGGTTTCAGGTGTATAAGGTATTTTGAAATTTGTAGTTTTTCCTGCGACTTGTGACTTAGGTCTTGCATCCACTTCTCACTTACTGCTCAAGCGCACGGATTACATCAATAACAGAAGGAAAGGTGTTTTGGAGCTTTTCTTCCAGGGATGATGCCGGCACCCATTCTATCTGTAGTATATCCTCTTCTGTCTGGGGTATCAGGTTTTCATTTTTATTTCCGTCCATAAGATACCAGTACGACTCCTTGAGAATGTGCTTACCAAACTGATGGTAGGTGTGGTAGGTAACTGGTAATTGCCTTCGTATAGTAACCTGCTGTAAGCCTGTTTCCTCCTGCACTTCCCGCAGCGCACATGCTTCTATTGTTTCACCCTCGTCCTGTTTTCCTTTGGGAAGATCCCATTTTCCTCTCCTGAATATCATCAGGATCTCTTTTTGCGCATTTTGAACTACGCCGCCGGCTGCCCTCATCACTTCAAAATGATGCCAGAACATTTTTTTTAATTTTTCTATATCATCTCCCAGCATGATGCCGGCATGAAATTCCGGCTTCTCTATTTCATGCAGGAGAGATTTGACCGCCTGGTTGGACACCTCGTCTATGAAGACAGTATCCGGGTGATGGCGGTATGATTCAATTTCAGTATTTATTTCATCGCAAAGAAATACCGGTTTGTCGTTAAAGTATATTTTCAGTATCATATATCCTCAATTTACTATTTTCGCGCCATGACAAACGAAAAAGCCGTAGCCGAAAAGTTGCTGCAAATTAAGGCCATCCGTCTCAACTTACAAGAGCCGTTCACCTGGGCCTCGGGCTGGAAAAGCCCTATCTATTGCGATAACAGGAAAACCCTGTCTTTTCCCTATACCCGGGATTTCGTGAAATCTGAATTATGCAATGTTATTTTTGAGCAATTCCCCGATGCGGATTTGGTGGCGGGAGTAGCCACCGCAGGTATTGCCTGGGGCGCTATGGCAGCCGATCAGTTAAAGCTCCCTTTTATATATGTCCGTCCCAAGCCAAAAGAACATGGGTTGGGAAACCAGATAGAGGGTTTTTATGAAAGCGGTCAGCGGATTGTGGTGGTGGAAGACTTGGTTTCTACGGGGAAAAGCAGCTTGCAGGTATGTGAAGTATTGCAAAAACAGGGATTGATCATTGAAGGAATGGTTTCCATATTTACCTATGGATTTGACGTAGCGGAGGAAGCATTTAAAAATGCCGGTATCCCTTTACGATCATTGACCAATTATCAAACGTTAATAGAACTGGCACTGGAAAGCAAAACCGTAAGCGCCGCAGAGGAAGAAACATTGTTAAACTGGCGTAAAGATCCCGCCAACTGGCGGCGGTAACGCAGGAATCCTGAATTTTAGTTGTAATTTTAAAAAAACTCTGATCATGAAAAAACTTTCTGTTTTAATAGCGTTTGTTTGTGGATTTGTAATAGCAGGTGCTGCACAGGCCAAAAAGCCGGTGACGGTAAAAATTGCCACTCCAACCGTGCAATGTAATATGTGTAAGCAGAAGATCGAGAATTATATGAAAAGTGAGGAGGGGGTGACCAAGGTGAATGTAAATTTTAAAAGGAAAGAAACGACTGTAACTTACTACCCCGAAAGGACGAATATTGAAAATATAAAAACAAGCATAGCCAATGC
>CAKSVK010000278.1 GCA_934502905.1 uncultured Chitinophagaceae bacterium | reverse complement strand
AACCGGGCCTGTAAGGTTAATATATCTTTGCCATTCTGTAGCCGGAACATCATATGGAGGCGTGGCTGTTAGTCCTACGATGGTGGCTTCCAGCCTTTCTTTCAACTGCGATAGGGTAAACCACCATCCATTTTTAAGATGGTGCGCCTCATCTACAACAATCGTCTTTATTTTCTGATTTATCAGATTGCTGACAATATTTTCAAGATTGATGTTTCGGGACCATTCGTTTTCTGTTTCTTCGCTTTCTTCGTCCGCCTCTGTTTCTTCAATTTTATTATTACAGGCTGCATGAAGCCCTTGGTAAGTTGATACGGTCAGGAAAGCAGGTTGCCGTATGTTACGTGATATCCATGAAGGCGGGTTCGTTGTTTGCAAAAACAAATCACAAAACCGGTCTACCCATTGATTGCGTATAGCGATGGTGGGTGCCAGTATAAGTGCCGGCTTGCCAAGCCTCAAGACAACCTCAAGTCCGAGGACGGTTTTTCCCGACCCGGGCGGCGCCACAATATGAAGGTGATTATCTGAAAGGTGTTCCTGCAATTCCTGCAGCACCCTGCTTTGATAAGAGCGCCAGGGATATTTGAATTGTATGTGCGGAAACGTATCCAGGGTTATAATTTGATGTAAAATAAGGTATGCCGTAATAAAATCAATGGGTGTATTTCAACTTTTCGCAGGCGGGTGGGGACACCGCCTATAGAGCACACTACCGGCGTGTGTCCATCATAATTGTCGCTTAAGCCCGGGACGCTTTCCTGCAGATGAGCGCAGATCCTGTACGCAGATTTCGCGGAAAGAATCGCTGCCCTTTCGGCATTATTTGCAAAATCAGCATCATCAGCGAAAACAATCCGCGTGGATCTGCGGGATACAAATCCATGCTGGCGCGAGTCTTCCGCAGGATGACTTGTGCCCCATAGTTTTACCGGACTGTGTCCGGATTGGGAATGGTTATGCCCTGGTACAATCAGGGTGGAATTTTGTTGCACAAGTGATCTGCAGGTAGAACACTTGCACCAGGACAGGGAAACTTGCACAAAGCGAAGACCTGAACTTTTTCACCGGAGGTAAATACGTCTAAATCAATCAACAGATGATTGATTTTTTATGCCCGGGTATAAATTGCCGGGCTAAAATTTCAGAACATAATTATATATTTGACGCCTGATTGCTTGATCCTCCCTGGTATTTATTCAAAAAAAATTATTAACTAAAAACCATTGCTTATGACAAAGCACAGGCTTATCCTTATTCCATTTTTATTTGTCATGTATACAGTTCAGGCACAGGTAACCGGAACGGTCCTCGATGACAAGCAGCGTCCTTTGGCGGGTGTTACCATTACAGCCACCAATACCGATACACAAACATCTGCCGGCACGCAAACCAATACGGACGGAAAGTTCAGTTTTACCAATCTTACTCCGGGAAATTACAGCTTTACTTTTACGATGATCGGCTTCGCTTCTCAAACCGTTGCCGGTTACAGGGTAGGCGAGGCGCCCGTAGCACTTTCTATTGTAATGGTGGATGAAGCGCAGTCGCTGGAGCAAATAACCATCGTAGGATATGGCAGCCAGCGCAAACGGGATGTTACCACGGCGGTGGTAGGCATCCGGGCAAAAGATATGGAAAACCAGCCGATCAATAACGTTGCGGAAGCAATGGTAGGGCGTATGACGGGTGTACAGGTGGCGCAAGGTACCGGGCAACCTGGTGCGCCGCTTTCTATAAAAGTAAGAGGGGTGGGTACTATTACTGCAGGCACCGAGCCATTGTATGTGGTAGATGGTTTCCCCATCAGTGGTAATAACCTGAACACACTTAATAACTATGATATAGAATCGGTGGAAGTGTTGAAGGATGCTTCTTCGGCAGCCATTTACGGCTCCCGGGGCTCCAATGGCGTAGTATTGATAAATACCAAACAGGGCAAACGGGGGAAGATGCAGATCAATGTAAACAGTTATGTGGGTCAACAGCAGGTAGCACATAAAATTGATATGCTGGACGCTTATCAATATGCTGAGATCGTGAGGGACGCCCGCAATAACAGCTACAGCGACCAGATGATCGCCAATAATCTTCGCAGGGCTTCCCAGGGGTTGGATCCGATAGCTTTTAGCCTGAATGATGATAACGCCACCCGTTTGCTGAATACGAACAAAAATCAGAATACCATTATTCCCGTGGAAGTGATGCCTTACCTGGAGAGAAAAACAGGACTGACCAATACAGACTGGCAGGATGAAATATTCAGAAAGGCACTGATCCAGAACCATGTGATATCTGCATCCGGCGGGTCGGATAATTTCCGTTATTATACATCACTGGATTATATGAACCAGGACGGTATCATTATCAACAGCGGGTTTAAAAGATATGGTTTCAGGGTGAACCTGGATGCCAACCGCGGGATCTTCAGGTTTGGTCTGAATCTTAACCCGTCGCTGGCACAGGAAAAAAGAGTGAACAGCGATGGTACCTATGCTGCTGATGGTGGTGGCGTGGTATCATCTGCATTGCATTATTCACCTATCTGGCCGGTATTTAATCCAAACGGCAGCTATAATTTTTCACAGAATTCCTGGAGCAGCGATACCAAAACCAGCATGCCTGATGGCTCAACGGTAAACGGTAATGCGCAAACGCAGGCCTGGAACCCGGTGGCGCTGGCAATGTTGCAAAAGAACGACGTGCTTGCTACCCGCTTACTGGGAAATGCTTTTATAGAGGCGGCCCTGACAAGCGACCTGAAGTACAAAATACTGTTTGCATACGATCTGTATAGTATGCGGCAGGACAGGTTCAGACCTTCTACTTTCCCGGCTTCCAATACAGCGGGTAATCCCGAGACTGAGGCAACAGCAACATCTGAAACGGTTGCTAATTTTAACTGGATGCTGGAGCACACCCTTACATACAGTAAGCAATTGGGAGACCATTCCCTCAATGTGCTGGCCGGCTGGGCTACACAAAAGGATGACCTGCGGGGCAACTATGCTTATGCTACCGGTTTTATCAGTAACCAGATCACTACCCTGAGTGCAGGGAGGGTGACAGACGGAACCTCTGAACATTCCCAGTGGTCATTAGCTTCCGGCATAGCCCGGGTGCAATATAATTACCTGGGTAAATACCTGCTTACTGCCTCTATCCGTGCAGATGGATCTTCCAAATTTGGCACTAATAACCGTTGGGGAAGTTTTCCTTCCGCTTCCGCCGGATGGCGTGTTTCCGATGAAAAATTTATGGAAAATATTTCTTTGGTATCAGATCTGAAGGTGAGAGCAAGTTATGGACTGACGGGCAATTTTAAAATTCCT
>CAKSVK010000277.1 GCA_934502905.1 uncultured Chitinophagaceae bacterium | reverse complement strand
GGATGCATCCATTTCAAGAGCTTCCGGGTTTCCCACCACCACTGTCAACCTGGGGGAGATCCGGAACAGGGGTATAGAGTTCCTGCTTTCCGGTACACCTTGGAAAGGAAGAAACTTCACCTGGGATATGTCGCTGAACTTTGCAAAAAACAACAGTAAGGTAGTTAACCTGATTGAAGGGCAAAATGAGCTATTGGGAGAAGAACCCAGGACCCGAACAGCTATGATCAAGCACATTGTAGGACATCCTTATGGTATGATCACCGGGTATGTGCAGAAGAGGGATGAGGCTACCGGGTTGCTGATGTTCAATGAAGACGGCTCCCCCATAGCTTCTGACCAGTTTGAGATCATCGGAAGAGGCGTGCCTGATTTTACCGGAGGGTTTACCAATTCACTTACATGGAAAAACTTTAACCTGAGCTTTTTAATTGATTTTAAATCAGGTGGCGATATCTATTCGGGCACCAATGTGATGATCACCAAAGCCGGCTTCCACAAGCAAACCTTAATGGGGCGCGAAGGCGAGGCACCCCTGGTGGTAACCGGACTGTTTGCAGAGTCCGGTGGTACGTTCAAGGAAGAAACTCGGACGCTTAAAAATGGAGACGCTTCCAACTATTGGGATAAGTTAGCAGACAGGTCTTCAGACAGGTTTGTGTATGACGCTTCATTTATAAAGCTGAGGCAAATTACCATAGGATATACATTGCCTTCAGACCTTATCAGCAGGACGCCCTTTAAAGGCATAATGGTTTCCGTAGTAGCGCGTAACCTGGCGATCCTGTATAAAAAATCAGATAATATTGACCCGGAGTCCAGCTACACCAACTCCAACAGCCAGGGATTGGATTATTTCGGATTCCCGGCAACACGTACTTATGGCGTTAACTTAAGGGTGACCTTCTAATACTTAAAATGAAAACAGTATGAAATATTCGCTTTATAAATATATACTGATCGTGGGAGTGGTGGCTGCTATGGGATGCAACACCAAAGAGCTCCAGGATCTTAATATTAATCCCCAGACAGAGAAAGAGATAGACCTGAACCTGCTGCTTACCTCTGCCCAGTTGGGTGTGGCTTCAGGCGGTACTACCGGCGACAATCGCTACATCGACTGGAGAACAAATATCGGTATGTGCGCTTATGCCATTCAACATCTCGCTTTTCTTAGCGGGGGTATAGCGCCCGGCGATAAGTATACGGAAAACTTTGAAACCTCGTATGCCCCCTGGGAGTATTTATATGCCGACCCTTTAAAATACCTGGGTGAAATAATATACCAGATCGATTCGGGGTATGCACAAGGAAAAAATAATAACCTGAAGCAGGCGACCAGGATCATGAAAGCCTTTACCTTTCACCGGCTGACTGACTATTATGGCAGCATACCTTATTTTAACGCGCTTCAAAACCAGCAGAAGAACTTTTTCCCGACTTATGATAAGCAGAAAGATATCTATGTGGATCTTCTGAAAGAGCTGGATGAAGCCACCGCTGCTTTTACAACTGCAGATGACACAGATGGCCTCGCCGCTGCTGATATGTATTACAGGGGAAATATTGATAAATGGAAGCGCTGGGGCTACTCACTCATGTTACGATTGGCCCTGCGTATCTCGAATGTGGATGCCGCTACTGCCAATGCCTATGTGGCCAAGGCAGTTGCCGGTGGCGTTTTTACCGGCAATGACGACAATATATTTGTTGGTATGGCTGAGGGCCCTGATACCTGGGTAAACCAGAACGGTATTTCCCGGGCTTTTATACCCGGAGACGGCGGACAGAGCAGCTTTTTGAGTAAAACGCTGATTGATTTTTTAAAGGGAACCAACCCTGCCAGCACTGCGGACGATGACCCCCGCCTGATGATACTTACGAGCGGTATAGGAACCTGGGATGCTAATACAGGTTTTAACGCTACTAAAACCGATCCGCTTGACCAGAAAGGGATGCCCAATGGTCAGGATGTGGGTATGTTGAAAACCTTGGAAGGGCTACCCGCCACTGCTGATTTTAACCCGGACTTGTATTACTCCAAGATCAATGTAAAACTCCTTGACCGCAGCGAGCCTTACCCCATTATGAACTATGGTGAGGTGGAATTCTATCTGGCAGAAGCTGCAGAAAGAGGTCTTGGCGGACTTACGCCTGCACAGGCTAAAGCGCATTACGATGCCGGTGTAAAAGCTTCTATGCAGATGCTGGTTACTCACGATCCGTCTTTTGTGGTTACCGATGCGCAGGTGGCTTCCTATTTAACTACCTACCCGTATGGTGTGACGAAAACGGCATTGGCCATGATAGCCGATCAGCTTTGGGTGAACCATTTCCTGAACTGGTGGGAAGCATGGTCTGATTACAGGAGATCCACGCTGCCTGCTTTGGTGCCAACCAATTATCCCAATAATATTACCAATGGCGTTATCCCGCAACGGTTGAATTATCCTGCAGCCGAAGTTTCCGGTAATCCTAACTACTCTTCCGGCGCCACCCAGCCTAACACATGGACAACCAAAGTGTGGTGGGCAGGCGGTCCCGAATAATAAGTTTTCAGTTGGTTTTGTATATAACAGAGGCCGCTATGTAGCGGCCTTTTTGGTGTGTCATTGCTACATTGTAGCCAGGTTTTTGCCCTGATACAATCAGGGCTGAATTTTGCAGCACAGTGACCTGCAAGCATACACTTGCGTCAGTTTTTGATTCATGGAAACGACTCACGCTGGGACTGACCCCAAAGGTCGTCATTGCGGATGAAGTGAAGCAATCTCAAATACTTAAACCTTTGTCATTCAATGAGATTGCTTTCCCGCCACAGGCCGAATTCCTCCCTCGCAAGGACGATTCGTTTCTTTTTGGTCAGCCTCTTTTTATGTTCTTGTTCGTTTAAACGGGAAGAAGGTATAAAAAACCAGCTATTCTTTCTTTCGCTCAAACAATAATACCTTATCGTTGTTCCTTGCTACCAGCAAACGCTGCTTACCCTTATCGGTTATTATAACAGCGTCACGCACTTCGCCCGTTACGTTTATGCCCGACCGCTCAGGAGTAACATAGGTAAATGTACCGTCTCCGTTCCCCTTGAGAAAGCAGCCTTTACTTGCATTATGCCTGCCTGCCTGCGGCTTCAGTGCATAAAAATTTCCCCCCAACCACAAGTCTGTCTTTCCATCTTCATCAAAATCATTCGCTGCAATGGCAAATACGGGTGAGAACTGCGCTTCCAAAGGCAGGGCCTTTAATTCAAAAACGCCTTTGTTGTTATGTAATACGGCGCTCTGTAAATAATCGGCTTCATACCTGAATGATTTATCCCGGGTATCCTGCTGAAATAAC
>CAKSVK010000276.1 GCA_934502905.1 uncultured Chitinophagaceae bacterium | reverse complement strand
TTGAATTCCCCGCGGAGTCTCTCTTTCGAACTCTGTGTGTTGACAGGACTCTGCGGTAGGTGAACTTTACGCGTGGCAACAAGCTCTTTGAAATGCGTAACGCAGTGCAGTATTCGCCGTGGCTAAAAAGCAATAAAAATGTGCATGGCAAATAACGAACCACCTGGGCAATGTCATGGCCACGGTCTCCGACCGCACACTACCCGAAGCCGTCACCGGAACACCTACGGCAGTACGGGGTTACACAGCGGATATCGTGACGGCATCGGATTATTATCCCTTCGGGATGGTATCCCGCGCCTTCAACTCACCTTCTGTTAACTATCGCTATGGCTTTAACGGTAAGGAAGTCGACAACGAAATGTTCGGCATCGGCGACGAGCTGGACTACGGCATGCGGGTATATGACCCGAGGGTAGGAAGATTTTTGAGTGTGGATCCCATTACAAAGAGTTATCCTGAACTGACACCTTACCAATTTGCGTCCAATAGCCCCATCCAAGGTATAGACTTAGATGGACTAGAATTATTAAAAGTGAATTCGTCAATATATCAAAGAAAATATGATGGCGCACTGACTATATTTGGTAAGGTAGATCATCTTTACACAGTTGAAATTGTTAAGCAAAATATTCCCACTAGCATTAAAGATCAGGTAGGTAATTGGAAATACAATTTAGATGCCGGTTCAGTTGGAGGGTATGGTAGTGATTTACCGGGGGCATACTTTAAATATGGAAAATCTCAACCAGACTTTTGGGGAAAAGGTTCAGATGTAAAATCAACACGTGGCATTGAGAGGTTGTCGCCTAATGTTGTACCTGGAAGAAATAGTACACTAGCAGATGCAATAGCACCTGGTGCCAGCACAGCACAGCACCTGGGCGGTATGCTTTCAAATGTGCTGAACAATTCTGTTTGGACAGGACTTACCAAAGAGAAGGATGATAGAAGCGCTTTCTATTTAGCCACGAATATAGTAGAAGCATCATTTTCGAATCAGCCTGACAACGGGAAGTTTAAGGCAGATTTGACAAATTTTTTAACAGATGGAACTCTTCCGGCATTGGATCCAGATGAAATGAAAAGTTCACTGATGGAAAGAAAAAACATTATGGATAAAGGTATGCAGTTGATGGAGGATCATAAGATTCGGTTAAAGCCTGAAACTCAAAAAACATATGATGAAACAATCAAAAGTATACAGCAATATGAACGTCAAGACAAAGATAAATAGAGGTATATATGTTTTGATAGGCATATTTTTATTGGTTTCCTGCAAACCAATATCGGAAGAAGATAGACGTATAGATCAAACCATTAAAGAAGTTGTTGATTTCGTTAATACAAATGATTATCTAAGCATAGTAGGTAAGCTGGTATCCGCAAAGGAAAATATTGACACTTTGAAGATAGAGTGGGATGTATTAAGCGCGTATTACATGCTGGTAAAATATCATGGCAATAAAACAGAAAAGCTAAGGTGGAAAACGGATAGAGTTCTTGATGCGGTATGGCGCCGTAAATACACTATCCCGCTTTATGAAGGTTTTGATTCCTTAACCGGTATAAAGCAAGCAGCACTGAATCTGTACGTTGGACCGCCGGAAATAATCCCCTTAAATGAGCTGTCTGGCTTTGAACTTGATGTTGAAGTTGACCCTCAATATAGGCGTAAATTGCGAGAGGAAGGTAAGTTATTAGATATAGAGGAGATAGTAGAAGGCTTAATAAAGAATGACGTTCAATAATAGCCTTTGAATTCCCCGCAGCGTCTCTCCTTCGAACTCTGTGTGTTGGCAGGACTCTGCAATAGGTGAACGCAGCCTGGACGCCGACCAGCCCCGGCAAGGATTCCAAAATATTTTTTTGCTTCAAAATAAAAATGTATATTACCTGTAGTTATCCTTACCCTATCTATTAGATATTCAAGCCTGCCCTATTTGACTTTTATCAAACATTAAATTACCTAAAATGCTTCTCGCCAGGTATTTTCGCTGGGTTTTGCTATATCTCCTTCCCGGCGTTTCGTTTTGCCAAAGTCAACCCCAACTAAATGCAAATATTGTTAGCTTGCGTCTGCAATCCGTTGGCAATACCTTAGATAACTCAAGAATCATATCCTCAAAGGAAAAACAGGAAGTCAAAAATGTCGTTACTATCTTAACAAATAGACTGCTGAATAGCAATAGCATTCCTGACGAAGTATTTCTTCAAAACCTTAACGATGATATTTCCATTTTGACAAAAATTACCACGAAAAATCAACGGGATTCGGTTACGAACTATTACTTCAACGAAGTGTTGGAAGACTTACAAGTCAAGGCATTTACAGAAACTGGCACTCTCGTGGATAATTTTGATTTTCTTGTAACCGTAAAGGTGATAACAAGAGAACTTAAAGAGGGGAAATTTACGGAGGTAAATGGATATAGAATTTTTGCTAATCCTGTGGTGTTTGCGTCAACCGCACCACCGAAAATAATTTTTACGAACACTACCAATCCTTTTACAATCGAAAAAATACCTCCGGGAAAATACTTCTTTTGGGCACAATCTTTAACTGATAATAAAATCTATCCTATCCAACTGGACCCCACAAGAGTGAGACATACAACCAATTCGGAAACAATCATTTACTTAGATATAATTCATGATACCGGGCATCAATAAATTGAAAGAAAATATTCTGTTGGTTTACGGCTTTGCTGCTTGGATATTAAGTATGATTACTACCCTTGTTATTTCGCCTACTCTAATCAGCTACTACTTTACCGATACTATGATTAAAGGAATTACTGTTTTTTTTATTGCAGCGGTAGTAGTCACTATGCTCACTTTTTCCAAACAGCTGGCCACCAAGACGCGAAGAGTGATTGTTCTTATCTGGACATTTCTGATTCTGGGAGCTTTTTTTCTCTTTTTTTACATATACAATCTTGAAAAATATACAGTAAAATATCCGGTAGGAATGACGAGCATAGTTGTGATTGGCGACAAATTCCGACCTGAACTCATCGCGCAGTTTAAACGCCAGGGAGTTTCATTGGATGAGGAGAATGTTTCAGATGTATTGGAAAATTATGGTGCAACATATGAGGATTTCCCCAGCATTTGGTATGCAAGTGAAATAAGAAGAAACGGATATATACTTATATCTCTCTACCTGGTTACTATTGGGTGCTTTGTGACATTTCTTATGCTAATTGGTTTTACGATAAAGCCGAAAACAACACCGTTATGAATTATTACCGGCTTCTTTCTGTGTCGCTCATGGTGATTATGGCCTGCAGTATCTATGGTCAGGGTAGTATGATCCTAGGCCCCAAAGATTACCGTACTC
>CAKSVK010000275.1 GCA_934502905.1 uncultured Chitinophagaceae bacterium | reverse complement strand
GGGGAGATAAGGTAGTGCCCGGCGCTATAGGCCCGGTTGTGTTTACAACACAGGATATCGCCTATACGTACGCAAAAAAATTAGCGGAGCGGTATGCCAACCAAAAGAATATCATCTGGATACTGGGAGGCGACCGCCCGGCAATGGAAACAGGTATAGAAGACGGTGAGAAAAAGATCATGGATTATCGTCCTGTCTGGAGAGGGATGGCAAAAGCACTGCAGGATGTGTATGGCAAAAATGTATTCATAGCTTATCATCCGGGATGGCATACCACGCTGTATTTCGGGGAAGAGGACAGCTGGCTGGGTATGAATGCTATTCAAAGTGGTCATGCATCAAGAGAAATGCGGGTGTGGGATTCAATAAGGACAGATTTAAAAACGATTCCCCAACGACCCGATATGGACCTGGAGCCTTGTTATGAAGACCATCCTGTTTTTCCCTGGGACGGCAGGTGGACCCGGGCAGGCCGTGGTTATTTTACGGATTATGATGTACGTGCCAGGATATACCGCGGTGTCTTTGCAGGAGGGTGTGGCGCTGTTTACGGGCACCATCAGGTATGGCAGTTTGTAGATACAGCCCGGAATGCGCCATTGTTTACAGGCGATACGCTGATAGGTTGGCAAAATGCACTGCATGCCAAAGGTGCGTACCAGATGCAGCACCTGAAAAAGCTGATGTCATCCCGCACTGATTTTCATCGTGTGGAAGACAGCCTGCTTATAGCTTCTTCCCGCGGCAGTGATTATAAAGACCTGCTTATCGCCACCCAAAATAAAGACAAGACCTATGCCATGATCTATCTTCCACAACCTGACGCTGTTAAAGTAAACCTGGACCTGTTGCGGAAGGGAAGAAAAAAGATAACATGGTTTAACCCTGCAACCGGAGAAGAAATTGTTTTGTCCCGGCAATATACCAATGGGGTACAAACATTTGAACCACCTGATAAGCGCCAGAAAGACTGGGTGCTGATAGTGGATGTAAAATAAAGCTGTTGATCCTGTCGGTCAAAACTCACAGAAAGACAAACAGGTATCACCTGGCTAATTTCGGATGCAGAGGGGGGATCCGGACCTTATTTTACAGGACAAAAGGTTGGTTCCCTGCCCTCAGGTGGCGTTCCGAACCTCCGATAGCAGCACGCCTGGCCCGTCCGGTTAAGTGAGGTTATGGAGCCTTTCACTACGAAATATACCTGCCGGAACAAATTCAGGTGCATCTGTCCGGGTCAAGCCAGGATATTTATATACAGTCATTTACAGGTAATTTTGTATGTCAGCCCGTGTTTTTGCAGGTTCTTTCTCCTGTTTTTACAGGAGGCATGATATATTTGCGGTTTCAATGATAGTGTTATGCTGAGTGAAGAAGAAAAATCATTTTTGAAGTATTGGGAAGAAAACCGCGATAAGGAGAAGAAGCTCTTCCGGCAGTTGCTGATTGGGCTTCCGCTGGGGCTTATTTTCACGCTTCCTATTCTCCTTAATTTTATGTCCGGCTGGTATAAAAGAGCCGTTATGATCCGGAACAGCAGCTTTAACCCGGCTGTGCTGATAGTTGCGGTCATTATTATAGTTTGTTTTTTTGCAATATTTAATAAGCGGTATCAATGGGAAATGAAAGAACAACAGTACCGGGAGTTAAAAAGTAAAGAAGATAAGGACCGGATGCAACGTTCTTAGCGGGATATCGATCAAGTCGTAAAAGTATCAAGTAAAAAATATGAAAAAGATTGTTTTAGGTTTAACAGTATTGATCGCAGGGGTTTATTTTTCCGGCTGTTTGAAAAGTAACAACAATCCGGGATGTCCTTACCAGGAAGTGACCAGTGCGAAACGTGTGGATACACTGCGGGATGAAGTAAAGGAATATCTGAACAGTAAGGGAATTACAAATGTGATTGAGGATAGCTCCGGCTTGTTTTATACCATTCATGCTGCCGGTACCGGTTCCGATTCGGCTTCGGCATGCTCTGTTATGACGGTTACGTACAAGGGTAAATTAAAAAACGATGCTATATTTGATCAATCCTCTGATCCTGTAAATTTTTATCTGGGGACTGTAATTACAGGGTGGCAGCTGGGGTTGCGTAAGATCAAAGCCGGCGGTAAAATGACCCTATATATACCTTCTAACCTGGGATATGGCGCTACGCCGAAAAAAGATACTCAGGGTAATACGGTTATTCCGGCGAATTCCATGCTGATCTTTGATGTGGATCTGGTGAACCTGCAGTAGGAGAAATATTGTAATAGGGAAAACCGCAAGGGAGCAAGAGCGTAAGGTTGTAAGAACAAGGTTCTTATCATTTTACCTTCTTGCTCTCTTGTTTAATGCAAGACCACTTCTTCTTTATCCCATTCTACTGTTACGTGTTGTGACAGGCTGGAGTCTATTGCCTTGCCGCAATAATCCGGCTGAATAGGCAGCTCCCGGGTAAACCGCCGGTCGATCAATACACAAAGTTCCACTTTTGCAGGGCGACCGAAAGCCATCAATGCGTCCAGTGCAGCTCTTGTGGTCCTGCCTTTATATAATACATCATCAATCAGTACCACGTCTTTTTGTTCTATCGAAAAAGGCATATCCGTTTTGTTGGCTGTGTGCAGTTCCTTGCGCACATCATCCCGGTAAAAAGTAATATCCAGCTTGCCGTATGCCAGCGTAAGCTCCGGGTAAATGCTTTGAATATGCGCCGCTATCCGGTCTGAAAAAAATACACCTCTTGGCTGTATGCCGACCAATACCATCTTTTCCAGGTCAGGGTGACGTTCGATGATCTCAAATCCAAGCCTTTGTATCGTAAGGTTGAGCTGGTATGTATCCAGTATCGTTTTCACTCAGTTCTGTTTTGAACAACGAATATAACTTATTTTTCCCCGAGGAACGGATACCCATAAGATACAGGAGGATTAAATGTTTCTTTTATGGTTCTGGCGCTTAGCCACCTGTACAGGTTCAGCATGCTGCCCGCTTTATCGTTCGTGCCGCTGGCCCGGGCTCCTCCAAATGGCTGTTGCCCTACAACGGCGCCTGTAGGCTTGTCGTTGATATAAAAGTTGCCCGCTGCGTGACGCAGCCTGTTGGTAGCCAGTTCTACTGCCTGCCGGTCTTTGGATATAACGGCGCCCGTCAGGGCATAAGGAGAGGTATTGTTCACAATTTCGAGTGTTTCTTCAAATGCTTTGGCTTTGTACACATAAATGGTCAATACCGGTCCGAATATTTCTTCCCTCATGGTAATATAACCGGGATCTTTCGCTTCAATGACCGTAGGTTCAATAAAGTAACCCTTGCTTTTATTGCATTTACCACCCGCAATGATCTCTGCTCCTTTGTCTTTCT
>CAKSVK010000274.1 GCA_934502905.1 uncultured Chitinophagaceae bacterium | reverse complement strand
TGCATTGGCAAAACGGCACACCCGATAAAATAATTGCCATCGGCACAGATGCAAAAAAGAACCTCTATGTTGCCGGTAATAATGATGTATATTTTTACAGGGAAGGCAATTTTACGCCGTTACAATTGTACCACAGGTTCCCTGCCTTCAAGAACGCGCCCATTACGGAAATGAAATTTGTCAGCAACCGGTTGTGGCTTATTCTCAATGCTGCTGAAATATTGCTGCTTGATTACGAGGAAGATCATGCAAAGGAATATATTCCCTTTACAAAAATGTTTACAGGGGTTGGCTACCTGCAGGAACCCAGGATCATCCACCAAAGCGATAGTAGTACCGTATGGGTAGGCAGCAGGAGCGAAGGATTGCTGAAGGTAAACCTGCCGGCACATACATTTGAACACTCCCGGTCGGGCAGCAGCGAGAATAATTTAAAAAGCCAGTTTGTACTTAGCTTTTACACCAGCCGCCGGCATATTACCTGGATTGGGCTAAGCGGGGGCGGCGTAGCAGAATATGACCCGCATAAAATACAGATCGGATTATGGAGAAGCAACCAACAACCCGGGCAACCCCTGCAGGATAATATGTTATTAAGCGTATTTTCCGAAAATGATGAAGACTTTTATGCAGGTACATTGTATGGCGGATTGCTGCACCGGAACCTCATTACAAATACAGCCCGATACTACCAGCCACCGTTAAACGATATAACGGCTGTCGGCTCAAGAAATATCTATGAGATCACTTCGGCAGGTAACCACCTGTTATGGATGGCTACCTGGGGAGGGTTATACAGCTTTGACAGGACTACACAAAAATTTAACCAGTATACTAACCCTGAAGATCCTCAGACCCGGGAATTATATGCGGTAATAAAATTAAAAACAGCAAATAAGCTTTTGACCGGTGGAGCGCAGGGTGGACTACGGTTATTTAACCTTGCCACCAGGCAATGGGAGCCTTGTTATGACCCTGGTAAATTTCTGTCAAACCACCGCCTGGGGATACGTTATATGTGTGAAACTGAAAACGGGGACATTTATATGAGTACAGAAGAGCAAAACCTCGTTAAATATAATTATCAAACCGGTTCGTTCACAACCTATCCCGCATTGCAGCATATTTCCGGCACCTCCCGCTATTGTTTGTTTAACGGACCCTATCTGTGGGTAGCTACCGATGACGGTTTGGTGCAGGTGCTTGCATCGGATATGCAAATAGTAAAGCTGTGGAATACGCGAAATACATTGCCCAATGACTATATATACGCTGTGTTGCCCGGCAGTAAAGATCATTTATGGATCAGTTGCAATGCCGGCCTGGTATTGCTGGACTATACAACAGGCGCCTGTGAAAAATTTACGGAGGAAGATGGCCTTCAGTCCATGGAATTTAATACCGCATCCTGTTATAAAGATAAAATGGGCGGGTGCTGGTTTGGAGGCATTGACGGGCTGAACAGGGTGGATGAAAGGCAGACATTGCCGCCGCTGCTAGGCATTAAACCGCTTATCGTAAATATAACGGTAATGAATACCCCATATTTAACAGATACGACTGCTCCTTACCTTCATACCGTAACATTACCCTATACGCAAAACTTTATCGGCTTTGAATTTCAGGCGCCCGGTTATTCACCAGGAGAAAACATTACTTATGAATATATGCTTACCGGGATAGATACGGGGTGGATAAAAAGCAGTGCACGGAATTATATAAACTACACGCAGTTGCCTCCCGGAAAATATACTTTTAAGGTGAGAGCCCATCAGGAAGATGGACTAATAAGCAACGGGCTTTCTGAAATAAATGTAACAATAATCCCACCCTGGTATAAAACATGGTGGTTTTATATATTGCTGGGTATAGCTGTCATATCTCTTATCTATGGTTTTCTTTCTTACCGCATCAACCAGGCACGGAATGTGGAAAGGCTCCGCCGGCATATTTCCGCTGATCTTCACGATGATATCGGGGCTTCCCTTACCAGTATCAGCATTCTTTCACAATTATCGCAGCAGGAAAAAACAAACACCGCTGCCCGCAGGCAGTACCTTCAAAAAATATACGAACAAACTACGGACGTAACCAATGCCTTACGTGATATCGTGTGGAGCATCAACCCCAAAAATGATAAACTGGAGATCATTCTTGCCCGTATGAAACGATATGCTGCTGAACTGCTGGATGCGAAAAATATTAATTACAGCTTTAAAACCAATGTAAAACCCGGCGATGAAATTGCCGATGCCAACATAAGGCATAGCCTGTACCTCATTTTCAAAGAGTCTGTCAATAACCTGGCAAAATATTCGCTGGCAACACAGGTAACCATTTCTCTTCAAAAAGAATACAAGTGTGTGATCCTTGAAATAGATGATAATGGACAGGGCTTTGATCCCGTTTTTGTTATAAAAGGCAATGGCATTGACAATATGCAGCAAAGGGCAAAGCTGATCAATGCCGCATTTTCTCTTACTACCGCTCCCGGCAAGGGTACCCGTATTAAAGTGGTGGTTGCCATATAAAATCACGGAAATGGGTGATTGCAATAAACAAAAGCGTTGTATAACTTGCATAAAGTTTATATGCTGAAGCTGATTATATATGAGGATAAAGATATTTTGCGGGAATCGTTGTGCTTAATGCTCAGCGGCATGGAAGATGTGGAGGTATTAGCATCGTTTGCTAATTGTAATACAGTGGAGCAGGATATCAGGCAGTTTAACCCCGATGTGGTATTGATGGATATTGATATGCCGGGTAAAAACGGTATTTACGGAGTGGAAAAAATAAAAGAGGAAAACGCTTCTATCAATGTGATCATGCACACGGTATTTGATGACGATGACAAAATATTCCGGTCACTTAGGGCCGGTGCAGATGGTTACCTGCTTAAAAGCACTCCGCCCGAAAAATTGTGTGAAGCCATAAAAGATGTAACACTCGGCAGCGCGCCTGTGAGCCCAGGAGTCGCTAAAAAAGTGTTGCAGTTCTTTCATCAAAAACCCCAACAGGAATTTGATCTGTCGGTACGCGAAAAACAAATTCTGCAATTGCTGGTTGATGGCCTGACCTATAAAAAAATAGCTGCTGAGTGTTTTATTTCGATGGATACCGTACGCACCCACTTAAAAAATATTTATACAAAACTACAGGTATGCGGTGGCAAGGAAGCGATTGCCAAAGCGCTGAAATACCGGATAGTAAAGGATAGTTAGCCTTACCCTACGCTAAACGTTCCCGTGAAGTTTGTAACCCGCATGCCCTTAAGCTGGTGGATGGAAGAGTGCCACTACTTAATCCAACTGTCATTTCCTGAATTTCCTGCTTTGTGATACCGACAGGCATCATATAATGTGTTG
>CAKSVK010000273.1 GCA_934502905.1 uncultured Chitinophagaceae bacterium | reverse complement strand
GCCGTTGACTTCTGTAAGGTCATTTTCTTCGTATACATCGATTATTCTCCGGTAAAAAGCAATATTATCAGGTGTAAGCGTTACGGTTTTTCCCTTTTCCGGTATCCATACCGGGCCATAAAAATCCTCGCTCCATTTATACCGGGCGGTATCATTGGGAAACAATTCCCTTGTATATGTTTTTATTTCCTTTTTTATTTCGGAAACATAAGGCAACTGTTGCAGTCGCCCGGCTTCTTCTGCAGTAAGCTCAATAAGGTATTGCATGGGGCCTGTTTCGAAGAGTTGCGTACGCTCAGGGGTAGTTTCCACGTGGAAGCTATCTTCCAGTAACGTTTCATCCATGAAATGCCCCCGGGTTTGCACGCTGTAGTACGTGGCAGATGTAGGTGGTTCATCCGTCACGCCGTTTACAAATAATATCCCTTCCCTGATATACAGGGTATCTCCCGGAATACCAACACATCTTTTGATAATATTTTCCCGCTTGTCAACCGGCCTAACCAACAGGTTATCTGCGTTTTCTTCCAGCAGCTTTTGCCTGTTGCCGCCATAGTCCTCCCGGAGTATTTCATAGTAAGTGCGTTCCTGCGGGTAGGATAGCAACACGGAGTCGCCCGCAGGATGGTTGAACACAACAACATCATTGCGGTGTACGGGGGAAGACCATAA
This sequence comes from uncultured Chitinophagaceae bacterium, assembly GCA_934502905.1. Taxonomy (GTDB): domain Bacteria; phylum Bacteroidota; class Bacteroidia; order Chitinophagales; family Chitinophagaceae; genus Agriterribacter. The sequence continues at coordinate 2,701 of CAKSVK010000273.1, read as the reverse complement.
CCTTTTATAGGGCAGGTTCACCCAGTTCAGGTAAGACGGTGTGCCCACACCAGGTATCGTATGGTGCATAAAAGGTAAAGCCAAAGGCGTATTGGGGATTCTCGGACCATAGCTCATTTTGCTTACAAATAAAAAATCGTTTACGAGCAGGGTCTTTTCCATGCTTCCCGAAGGAATAGCATATGCTTCGAAAATAAATATACGGATGATAGTAGCGGACACTACGGCAAATACACCGGCATCCACCCATTCCCGGAAAGAAGATCTTTTGTGTTTCTTTACCGCTATACTACCTGCATATTGTTCCTCTTTTGCATATCCCAGGTAAGGAAAGTATACAAAAGGAAGAAATACGGCAGCAGCATGATGCGTTAGCGAAAAGCGACCGAAATGTTCTACAAATTTTATGAATATCCAGATGGTAATAAAGTGGCCCGCAACCGGAATAAATTGCAGAAAAAACCAATGCTTTTTTAATGACATTGCTTCTGTCATCATCCACGTGTTATAGTAAGGGATCAATGCTTTCCAGGGAGTAATACCTGCTTTCCTGAACATTCCGTATAAACCGAGGTGGAATGCAACCGTCGCTAAAATTAAAATAACCCAACCCATATATGCCTGTTTTTATAGTAACCAAAAGTAACAGGCATAAAACGCAGAATGTTGTATCCTTTAGCCAAAAACCTGTTAATGTTAGGTGCAGGAAACACTCTCACCTACAGATAGACTGCAGCACCCGGGACACGGCATCTGCCCGTTGGAATACCAGGAAATGCCCGGCATTACGGATAGTGTGGGTGGGCTTCACGATAGCGGTGGGGAAAACCCTGTCATCGCTTCCATGTATGAGGTAACAATTTTCAGGAACGAACCGGTTTTTCCAGTTCAGGATGGCATGTATGGACCATTTGAGAAAGTCAGGGTCTACCTTATCCCGGTATTCTTCAGCCATTCTTTTTTCCTCCTCCGAATATGCTCCCAGAAAATAATTCTGCACGGGCGATAATATCCGCAGGTTGTGGCCTTTACCGCGCGGTAGCAGGTAGTCCAGCTTCAACCTGCCACAGGTGCGCATCCATAGCGGAAGCTGTTTACAGTGGGTGATGCTGGATATCAGCACTATTTTTTCCACGCAAATGAGCTTGGATATTTCAACACACATCATTCCTCCGAAAGAAACACCTACCAGGATAGGAGAGGGGTGATGAATCTTACCGCTCATGCGCCGGGCATAGTGTTGCAACGGTTCCCGTCTTTCGGGCTTTAGCCACTGCAGGTAGTGTACTTCAGCATCAGGCGGCCAGTTGATCTTTGAAAAGATCCGTTCATCTGCTCCCAATCCGCATATGCAGTACACATGCTTCATGTGTTTTAATTTTTCCGGATCACATTGGCATCCACATCCGCTTCGGTTATGGTTTTTCCAGACAGTATCACCAGCCTTTCCACCACGTTCCTGAGCTCACGGATGTTACCCGTCCAGTTGTTCTGCTGCAACGCTTTGATGGCGGCATCTTCTATCGCTTTTTTGGCAATGCCGTAATCCAGGCAGATATCTCCCAGGAATTTATCAACCAGTAAAGGTATATCGCTCTGGCGATCGTTAAGAGAAGGCACATTGATGATAATCACGCCCAACCTGTGGTAAAGATCCAGGCGGAAATTTTTATCTTCTACTTCCTTCAGCAGGTCTTTGTTGGTAGCGGCGATTACCCGTACGTCCACATTGATATCTTTGTCTCCGCCTACCCTCGTGATCTTTCCTTCCTGCAACGCCCGTAACACCTTGGCCTGTGCATTCAGGCTCATATCGCCGATCTCATCCAGAAACAGGGTGCCGCCGTGCGCCTGCTCAAACTTCCCTATTCTTTGCTTGACGGCGGAAGTAAAGGACCCTTTTTCATGACCGAATAATTCACTTTCTATCAGCTCGCCCGGTATGGCAGCGCAGTTTACCTCGATCAGCGCTCCCTTGGAACGGTTACTTTTTTCGTGGATCCAACGGGCTACCAGCTCTTTACCCACTCCGTTTTCCCCCATGATCATTACCCGGGCTTCGGTGGGCGCTACCTTATCAATGGTCTCTTTTATTTTCAGCATGGGCTCGCTTTCGCCGATCATTTCCTCTACCTTGGAGGCCTTCCGGCGCAAAACCTTGGTTTCCGTCACCAGATTGGTTTTATCCATGGCGTTCCGGATGGTGATCAACAGGCGGTTCAGGTCCGGCGGCTTGGATATATAGTCGTAAGCTCCCTTTTTAACCGCTTCTACCGCGGTTTCTATAGTGCCGTGCCCGGAGATCATAATAATGGGAACGTCGGCGTTTATTTCACTCACTTTTTCCAGGAACTCTATTCCGTCGATCTTAGGCATTTTTATGTCACACAGAACCACATCGTATGGTTTTTCCCTGAACCGTTTCAAGCCTTCTTCCCCGTCTCCTGCCTCGTCAATTTTGTATCCCTCGTAGGATAATATTTCACCCAGGGTTTTCCTGATTGCTTTTTCGTCATCAACAATTAAAATATTCGACATGATAAACCCGTAATGTTTATATCGCTCCGGCGTTGCGACTTTATTATTAAAAATATAATGAGTGACAAAAATATGAAATTAGCATTTGTTCTCCTCTCTTTATCGGCCATTACCCTGGAAGAATAATATTATACCAGACAAATACATCCGCGCTATCCGGGGG
>CAKSVK010000272.1 GCA_934502905.1 uncultured Chitinophagaceae bacterium | reverse complement strand
CATCCAGGATATGCGTTTGCTGAAAAATATTGTTAACGAATTTTTCGTCTATTGGCGCTTACTGAGGAAGAATGAAAATTATGATAGCAACGAGCTCCTTGCGGCCATCATTTATAAAAATCTCGAACCCGAGGATTTTGCAGACTTCCATGAAAACAACGGCAAACTCTCGCTGCTTAAAACTTTTAAAAAGTGTTTATATGAGTATGCCGATGGATGCAACAAAGGGTTCATTATAAATGAAAAAGGAGATAAAATAGAAGAATACGAAGCATCATTAAAATTGTTAATAGATGAACTTGATGACTTCCTTCGAAAAGGAGATGAAAAAAACGAGCATTATCTTTCAGAGTTTTTTAGTGCTGCTGGGTACTCCGAGACAGAACAAAAATCTCCAATTTTTAATACTTACTTAAAATCCGATGTATTTGTCACGCTATTAGGTTGCGGATATTTGAAAGAAAACGTTGAAGCTTACATCTCCTATATGCACTTAGACTCTCTGGAGTACGAGGAACAAAAATTTGTTACAGCTATCAATCAACGTATAGAACCTGAGATTGCGGAAATTCCAATCACAAAGAAAATTGTGGAAAAAATCCATATGAGCGCATTTGATCGCAAAGTGATCCTACATTCATCTTTGATAAGCTATATATTTGCTTTTGATCGTTATAAAAATCAACAAAACCGAGTATTGAAAATGTTAATCCGACAAGATGAAGAAGCTTTTACTTTTCTAACAAAACTAGTTAATAATGATAGTTTTGGAAAAATAATACCCCCACTAATCAATAGATGGAAAAGATTTTGGAGTCTTGCACCGGATAATTTTCTATCCACACCTCAATTTCAAAAACTTACACCTATTCTTCCTAAAATTGAAAATCAAAAAGAATTCATATTGGATAGTGGAGAAAGTAAACTGAAAATATTGATTGATAGCGCGATGATCACGTTCAATCAAGAAAATGTAAATACCATTGCTGAGGGCAAACCCAACGTTTTAGCAAACTTTCTCCTTAATCATCTCGATGACCTTACTAATATCCAGGTTAATGAAGACTGGTTAGGTATTGTGAGAAGAGGGCATCCAAACGTGAGCGATGAGAATTTGAAAAATATCGAGATCGTCCTATGGCCATCGGCGAAAGGATATTATGCAGTTAAAGATAAGGTAAAGACTAACAGAATAAAACATCATGCATTTTTCACATTCGATCTTTCGGCCGGAAACTTCCGAGAAATTAACAGTGATATTATCAAGGAAGATAAAGGCTTCATTTCTATCTGGGCTTACATACAGAGACCTTCGCGTACAGGCCAATTGGGGCACCAATGGATCATTAGCCACGCACTTAACGGCGGGGAGGAATCGAAAGAATATGAAACTAGATACTTCTATCCCTCAGGATGGGGTATAAATATCTATCCATCACCTCCCAATCCTTACAATACATACAATATTCATTGTAAAATGACCTCTTATAAAAATACCATTCCGACTGGGATAGAAGAAAAAAAGTATGTCGGTACTGGAATTGAATTTACAACCCCCTTATCTGACGGCTGGCATATGTTTACCATAGCTTGGTCTAAGAGCAAAAACTATATCAAATTTTTCGTTAACGATACTGAAGTTCAAAATGAATCAGAACATTTCAACTTCGAAAATAACTGGCCGAATGAACTTTCAGACAAGATCAACTTCGGTTGTTGGGAAAAGAGACAAAATGAAAGACATCATTTCAAAGGTAAGATAGGCCCTTATATAATGGTGACGGAAGAATTGAATAAGGAATTATTGGATACTTATTTTGCAGTGAAACCTTCGTAACCCCAGCCTGTTTAAGCTGGACTATCGCTGAATGAACTAAATCAACCATTCGATTAATTCGCGCATACCTTATATATACCAAAACGTATATAGACTCAGTAAAATCCTTTATCTTTGCTTACATGTCGGTAAACTGACGATTCATGATCAATCAGTAACGATTTAACCATGGCAGCAGCGGAACAAATAAAAAGCTTGATACGTTCGTTTGAAACGGGTGACGATGCCCGGTTCTATGCTACTGCTATGCAGATTGCTGCCGACGAGGCGCGCAAAGGACACGCCACGTTGGCGGCGGAATTAAAGAAACTGATTGACAATGCCAAAGTCAAAGCACCTCAGCACGCCATTTTTCGAAAGCTACCGGTAAATGCTGCCCAAAAGGAATTGAACGACCTGTTGGAACTGATCCATCCGACGGTGAAGTTGAATGATATGGTATTGGCTCCTGCCGTGCACCTGAGCCTGAAACGGGTACTGGACGAACAGCGGAAAGTTGGTGTCCTGGAAAGCCACGGACTGAAAGCCCGCAAAAAGCTGCTCTTTACTGGTGCGCCCGGCTGTGGCAAAACCATGAGCGCCCATATGATGGCCAGTGAGGTGGCCCTTCCCTTATTTGTTATCCGGCTGGACGGACTGATCAGTCGCTACATGGGCGAATCCATCGCCAAGTTGAGATTAGTATTTGACGCTATGCATGATTTTCGGGCGGTATACCTATTCGATGAATTTGACAGCATCGGCACCACACGCCACGCTTCCAATGAAGTGGGCGAAATTAAGCGAGTGCTCAACAGCTTCCTGTTGCAAATTGAAAAGGACGATTCGCGTAGTCTCATCATCGCAGCCACTAACATGCCCGAATCATTGGATAGCGCGCTGTTCCGCCGTTTTGATGATATCATCCGCTTTCCCCTCCCCACCGAAAGCGATATTGCCCATCTACTTGAATTAGAGTTGAAAAGTTTCGTATTTTTTCCGATATTTGACATAAGCCAGATTGCCAAAGCCGCTGTAGGACTAAGCTTTGCAGATATACACCGTATTTGCACAGATGTGGCAAAGGATGCATTGGTATATGGCGAGAACGCCGTTTCGCAGGAACGCGTGCTGCATTATGTCAACGAACGGAAAAATCCGTTCTGAGACGCTGATTTGAGAACCAATTAATTTTATTGGCCTATGCCTGATTTTGACCATTTATTGGTGGATGAGCGTTTTTTGCAACGTAATCCTTACACCTCAATAGTAACCGGGGGACCAAAGGTTTTGGCCCGGAGTGCCATTAACCGGCAGCAGCAAGGTGATTTTGTTAAAGTCCGGTTCCAGGAAGCTATCAACGACTTTTATGAAGGGGCAGATGAAAGGGATTTTGTCTACCTGACGTTCAGATCAGCGCCGGGGTTTGTATTAGATATCGACAAGTTTGATGATAAAAATTCTTTCAGGATTGCGTCAACCAAAGTCGTTCCGTTAACCGATGACGAAGGAAATGACATCAGCTATGTAGAGACAGCCGTTTTCTTAAACAAAAAAGCGATC
>CAKSVK010000271.1 GCA_934502905.1 uncultured Chitinophagaceae bacterium | reverse complement strand
CTTCAGAGCGACAGGATTGCCAGAAAAGAAGGAACAGGAACGGATGCTGTTATTGTAGGATTCAGAGGCGATTACTACGATCTGTCTGAAAAAGGAAGAAGCAAGGTCCGCAATCTCATATACCCGGTTCCCAACCCGCAGTTTCCCTTTCTGGGTGTACATTTTACCAGGATGACCGGAGGAGGAGTGGAGTGTGGGCCAAATGCGGTATTTGTGTTCAAACGGGAAGGATATTCCAAGACTGCGTTCAGTATGAAGGATACCCTGGATGCTTTAACCTATCGTGGAACATGGAAATTTTTTGCCAGGCACTGGCGCTTTGGACTGGACGAATACAGGGGTGCTTTTTCAAAAAGTTATTTTTTGAAGCGGTTGCAAAAGCTGGTTCCCGGTCTTGAGGCAGGTGACATTGTGCCTGCCAGGGCAGGCGTACGGGCCATGGCGCTTACCAGGGAAGGCAATATGATCGATGATTTTAAAATTGAAGCGAAGGATAATGCTATCCATGTGCTGAATGCACCATCTCCTGCGGCTACCGCTGCACTGGCAATAGGTAACGCTATACAGGAAATGGCGACTCGGCAGTTTAACCTGCGCTAAAACAATTTGAATATTTCTGCAGCAACACGCCTCCTGTCTTCCTCTGCCAGGTTGGAACCTGAAGGAAGGCATAACCCGTCTTCAAAAAGCTTTTCAGAAGTTCCGTCACCGTAAAAAGTTGTACCACTGAAAATGGGCTGAATATGCATCGGTTTCCACAGCGGGCGGCTTTCAACGTTCTGTGCTTCTAAAGCCAAACGCATGGTTTCGCGGGTAACGGTGTTATGTTTTACCAGTATGGTTGTCAGCCATCGGTTGGAATAATAACCTTGCGGCTCTTTCAGGAATTGTATGCCCTCCAGTTGTGAAAATTCTTTCTCATACCATTCATGGTTGGCTCTTCTTTGTAAAATACGTTCAGGCAATACTTCCATTTGTCCCCGGCCAATACCGGCACAAACATTGCTCATCCTGTAATTATACCCGATATGACTGTGTTGATAATGTGGGGCAGCATCCCTTGCCTGCGTAGACAGGAAACGTGCCTGTGCGGCGATTTTAGCGTCTTTTGATACCAATGCTCCTCCACCGGAGGTCGTAATAATCTTATTCCCGTTGAAGGATAAAGCCGAAATGATCCCGAAAGTGCCGCAGTTCCTGCCGTTAATATGGCTGCCCAGCGCTTCTGCTGCATCTTCCAGCACCGGAATATCGTATGTATTGGCTATTTCCATGATCTCATCCATCTTCGAGGGCATTCCGTACAGGTGAACTGGAATGATGGCCTTTGGCTTTTTTCCCTTAGCCAGCCTGTCTTTGATAGCTATTTCCAGAAAATCGGGAGACATGTTCCAGGTATCGGCCTCGCTGTCTACAAATACCGGTATTGCACCCAGGTAAGCTATGGGATTGGCGGAAGCAGAAAATGTCATGGACTGGCAGATAACCTCATCGCCTGGCTGAACATCCAGGGCTATCAATCCTAAATGTATGGCTGCGGTTCCGGAGCTTAAAGCTGCAACATGGCTTGGGGGATTACTGTTCAGGAAGGTGCTCAGGTCTTCCTCCAAACCATTTACGTTCGGCCCCAACGGTGCGATCCAGTTTGTATCAAATGCCTCGTTCACATATTTTATTTCATTGCCTCCCATATGGGGAGAGGAAAGCCAGATCTTAGAATTCATATTTTTAAGTTGCTTTTGAATTTTTTAGCTTTTATAATCAAAAATGAGACCGGTTAAAACGTTATAATGGCAGCACCCCAGGAATAACCGACACCGAAACCTGCCAACAGCAGGTTGTTGTTTTGGTTTATCACCTTCGCAGCTTTCGCATGCTTCAATGCAATAGGAATGGTGGAGGATACGGTATTACCGCATTGCTCCATCCAGATGAAAAATTTTTCCGGTGGTATCTTTATTTTCTTGCGTAAATAATCCAGCATGAACCGGTTTGCCTGATGAAAAATGAACAGGTCGATATCATCCTGTTGCAAGGCATTTTTTTTGAGTGTTTCTTCCACCAGTGCAGGAACAGCGCTCAATGTAAAATTGAAGATTTCCGAGCCGTTCATGAACAGGTAATTATCATTGTAAGGATTGCCGTTTTCATCTTGATGAAGATCGGTATCGTTGTTCCGCGGCATCCTGGCAGCACCGTTTTTTACGATTAGGTTGGAGGCTCCTTCTCCATCTGTTCCCAACACAATTTTTTTAATTTCTGCATCCCCGTTTCGGGGTTGGGAGGTTATAAGGGCTGCTGCTGCAGCATCTCCGAATATAGAACGATTGCCCTTGTCTTTTGGATGCAGGAACTTGCTGTAGGTTTCTGCCGTGATAAGTAATACGTTATTGACATCTCCGGATGCAATCAATCCTTTTGCCAGGCTTAATCCGTATATAAACCCGGAACAGCCCTGGTTAAAATCAATGGCACCTGCAGACGGGCGTAAGTTTATTCTTTTATGGACCAGGCAGGCGGTGGTGGGTAAAAAGTAATCGGGACTTTGTGTGCAAAGCAACAGATAGTCGATGCTTTCCGGCGTTATATTATGTTCTGCAAACAACTGCTGTGCCGCTTTGGTGGCCAGGTCAGAAACAAATTCATCATTCGCTGAGATCCTTCTTTCGGCGATCCCCACCTTGTCCATTATTTTGTGAACGCTCCATTCGGGAAATTCTTCACTCAGATCTTCATTGGTCAGGTGCTGTTCAGGCAGGTAATATGATATACCGGACAGGTATGCTTTTGGGATGCCCATAAGCTAATATTCTATAAGTTCGGGAACAGTAATATGGTCCAGTGTTGTATAGGCGGTGCCCCAGGAAAGACCTACGCCAAACCCGCAGAGGATAACCTTGCTGGAATGCCGCGCGATAGCTTCCCTTAATTCAGTTACGATAGTGATAGGGATAGAGGCAGAGCTGGTGTTGCCAAACTTTTGTAAAGAATAGGGAACCTTTTCTTCCGGCAACGATAATTTCTTCCTTATTTTTTCATTCATCATTTTATTAGCCTGGTGAAAAATTGCATAGTCAACATCATCGCTGACGATCTGCAGCTTTTCATACAATTTTTTTACCGTCTTCGGCGCCTCGGTGATGCCGAAGGAAAAAACATCCAGTCCTTCCAGGTGAAGATTTCTCGGGGTTCTTGTCAGTCCCTCTTCAGAAGTACTTTCCACAAGGGATGCTGCCGAAAACGGTTTCCTGAACCCTCCGTCGGGTATGATGATGGCTTTATAGCCGCTGCCGTCGGTTGCCATATGAAAATGAATGCCTTCTGCTTTTTCATTGTATTCGAGTATGGTAGCAGCTCCGGCATCGCCAAACAACATTGCTGCGC
>CAKSVK010000270.1 GCA_934502905.1 uncultured Chitinophagaceae bacterium | reverse complement strand
ATATAAAACAGAAAGGCGGAGAACTTATTTCAGGTTTATTTCAATTACTTAAATAAAAGCACATGAAAAGCAAAAAAGTTGATAGTAGCTGAGGAAAAGTTTGAGTTTTTTTTATTTAAATAAGTTAGTGAATATTCACAAACATTTAAAATTATGAAATATATTCTTACCCTATTGATGTTTTTGCCAGTTGCATTACCAGCACAGGTATTAAGTCTTGAAGAATCAATTGATCTTGCTGGCCGGAATAGCTTTAACGTCCAGTTAGCAGATTATGACATCCGCATAGCGGAACAGAAGATCAATGAACTGAAAGCAAACCAGCTGCCTAAAGTGGCTACCGCACTTGATTACAGGTACTATATTGACCTTCCTTATCAACTGCTTCCCGCAGCCGTCTTCGGTGGCCCCCCGGGACAGTATAAAGAAGCGCAGTTCGGTGTACCGCACAATATAAACATCAACGGCCAGGTAACCTACCCGTTATATAACCCAACACTAAGAGCGGGCGTAAAGACCGCTGAAAAGGGAGTTGAGATCACCGGCCTCCAAAAAACAAAATCAACAGAGGACGTTGCGTTAGACGTTTCCAACGTGTATTACAACGCACAGTTGTTACGCAATCAGGAAATTTTTATCGATAGCAACATCGGTAATGCCACAAGACTTCTGAAACTCACAAAACTGCTCCATGAGCAAAGGGTTGCAAAAGGCACCGATGTGGATAAGGTTGCGCTCCAACTTTCACAACTTCAAACACAAAAAGAAAACGTAAAAAATCAATATACCCAGGCAATAAATGTTCTGAAGTTTTTGATTGGTAAATCACCCGAAGACTCAATAGATGTTGAAGTAGATCCTGGAATTGACGAATCCATAATGCCCGGTGAAAGCGTCGTGTCCGAAATAAAACTGGCACAAAACCAGATCGAATTTCTAGAAATCGAGAAAAAGGGTATAGAAAAGTCGAGACTTCCGGTTGTAAACCTGACTGGACTATACGGAACCACAGGTTATGGAAAAACGGGTGCAAACGATTTCCTGAAATTTTTCCCGCTGGGTTATGCAGGTGTACAGGTGGCATTTCCGATTTACAATGGTGGTTCGATAAAACAAAAGATCAGGAGTAAAGATATTGAGATACAAAAAGCCAATACCCGTCTTCAAATGTTAAAGGACAAAAATAATGTTGACAAGCGGAACAATTATTATCAACTGGTGAATTCCAAAAATAACCTGCGTGTAATTGATCAGCAAATTGATTACGCGAAACTGATTTATGACAAAACGCTGCTCCAGCAAAAAGAGGGAATAGCAAGTCTTACCGATGTTTTGCTCGCAGACAATGCAGTGCGGGAAGCACAACAGAATTATATATCAAACCTTGTAATGTTGAGAAGGGCTGAACTTGAGTACATGAAAACTACAGGTAATCTTTTAAAAAAGTAGTATCAGATGAACTACAAAGATATCCCCGGCATGAGGCAACACCGCCTGACAAGATCATCCCCGCGCGAATTGAGTTATTCCGGCGGGCAGCCGGGGGCCAATTGAAGATATAATAATAAGCATCATCGTATCTGAAATATAAAAACCGATTAAAAAGATATACATATGAAACGAAAAATATTGTACATCGCCGTGGCACTTATAATAGTACTCGTTGTAATTATTAAACTGGTGTCAAACAAAAAGGCTACTGATGAACGGGTGTATCAATACAATAAGGAGCAGCCGATGAAAGTCCAAACGATGGTATTGAAAGCGCAGCCTGCCACCAATACATTATCATTCTCCGGAGTTTTTGAACCTAACCGTGAATCGAAACTAAGCGCAGAAGCACAGGGCAAGATCAATGTGATATATGCGGATGAGGGTAGTTACGTGCGCCGGGGACAGGTGCTTGTGAAAATAGACGACGCCTTGCTCCGCCATCAACTGCAATCTGTTTCAGTACAAATACAGAGCATGGAGGACGATGTAAAGAGATTCACCATTCTTGCAAACGCTGATGCGATTCAAAAAACACAGCTCGATAAAGCAGTTTTGGGTTTAAGCACGGCAAAGATTCAACGCAATACTTTGCGCGAACAGATTAGTAAAACGGTTGTCACAGCTCCTTTTGACGGCATCATTACCCAAAAACTGAGCGAGGTAGGTGCCTTTGCGGCACCGGGTATCCCATTGCTTCAACTCACAGATATCAATTCGTTAAGGTTTACTGTAAACATATCAGAAAACGATCTGAAACTATTTCGGCAAAACCAGGTTTACACGGTAAAGTCGGACGCATTCCCCACGCAAACCCTCGCAGGAAAAGCCATCATTGTCGGTAGTCGTGGCAATATGGGCAGTAGCTTCCCTGTGAAGTTTCTGGTGTCCAATCCAGGTAACAGAATTAAATCTGGCATGTTTGGTAAAGTACTGTTGGGAGAAGCCACAAGCCCCAATAGCATTGTTGTGCCTTCCAGCACGATTTTAAGTTCCGGGGAGAAATCACAGGTTTATTTACTAAAGTCGGGCAAGGCGCTTTTAAAAGATGTGGAATTGGGAGATCGCTTGAAGGATGAGGTAATTATTAATTCGGGAATCAATGCAGGTGATACGATTGTAACCTCAGGCTTTGTGAATCTTTTTAATGGTGCCAACATCATTGCTAATAAATAAATTCAGCGTAATGAATATTACCAAAATATCAATAGAACGGCCGTCGCTTATTATTGTATTGTTTGGGCTGTTTATTCTTTTGGGTGTGATCGGATTCAAGAACCTCAGTTATGAACTGATGCCCGATTTTGATCAACCTGTGATCGTTATAAAAACAATGTACCCTGGCGCCGAACCCAACGAAGTGGAAACCTCGGTATCTCGAAAGATAGAAGACGCTCTATCTAATCTGGAAGGCGTTGATTACCTCGTTACAAAATCCTTGCCCAACGCTTCCATCATTATTGCAAATCTCAATTATGGAACTAACCTTGGTATTGCCATGCAGGATGCCCAGCGATACATTGATAATATACGTAAAGATTTGCCTGACGATATTCTCAGCCCGGAAATCAGCACGGTTTCTCCAAACGATCTTCCCGTGATGTCGGTAAGCGCCACTAGCGGTCTTGGCGGAACAACGTTCTATCAGAAGATGAAGGATGAAATTCTTCCACAGATACAACAGTTGAAAGGTGTGGCGGAAATCACCATGCTTGGCGGTGAAGAAAGAGAGATACAGGTAAATGTGAATAAAGACAAGCTGCGATTATACAAGGTATCATTAAGCCAGGTAGTGGAAGCCATAAACCGCTCGGGGATTGATCTTCCGGCAGGAAAGGTTGAGACAGACAAAGAGAATACTTCGGTAAGGCTCACCGGAAAATTCTCAACTTTGGAAGATATTAAGAATGTTCAGGTCGCTATGCCCGTACAATTAAGCTCCGTGTATGTAAAAGATGTAGCCGATGTAAAAGATGGAATTGCTGACGCAGCTTCAGTAAGCCGATATAA
>CAKSVK010000269.1 GCA_934502905.1 uncultured Chitinophagaceae bacterium | reverse complement strand
CCGCTATCCAGGTAATTGCCGGTGGAGAAAAGGTAGGTAAAGTTTTTGAACGGGTTTCCTTCATTCAGGTCTTTCAAAGAACGGCCAAAATCAATGCTGTAAGTGGTGTTTTCTTCCAATGTATCCTTGATCGTGATCGTAACATTGCGAAGCTTCGCTTCCATCAAGGGCATTGTTTTGGGAGTAGGTGAAACGATGACTTCCTGCTCGGGTTTGTCGAGATTAATAAATTCATCAAACTCAAGGATGATTTTTTTGCCGGTGAAGTTCAGCGTAGAGTCTTTAGGCATGGCCCCCAACAGAACGGGGGGAATGGTATCCCTGGGTCCCCCGGTCGGCGGCACCATTTGTGCGCAGCCCGAAGTAAATATCACTATTTCATATATAACCAGGAGCGTCACTATCAGACTGAAAATTCTTTTCATGCTTTGCTTATATCCGCTTCAATAAGTGGCAAACTTAAAGGCTTTCGGTTAATTAGCCTGTTTTCAGTTGCCAATAATCTTATAAATATCAGGTTGTTTCTTCCTCGTCAACAGGGTGCAGGGTTACAACAAGGTTATTGGCTTTTACAAAATTACACCAATCGCAATCAGGTTTACCACACCCGGTTTTAAATTCCCGGTTCTGTATTTTCTGCCAGGTGGTGATGATCTGCTGCGTTACCGTTGTAATATCGGCTTCCGTTACTTCCACCAGCTCGGTTTTATATTCATCATTTACCGGCTCAATAAAATCAAATTCCGTGCTCACCACCTTCCAGTCATGTGTTTTATCGTTATCCAGCAAAATCTTATAAAAAACAGCCTGGCGCCAGTAGTCGCCGCCATTGGGCTCTTTGTCGTTAGGGCGTACCAGTTTCTTTCTTGTATTTTCGTATTTACCGGTTTTATAATCTACCACGTTCACCAGCTTGCCATTAAATTCCAGCTTATCGAGCTTGCCGTTTACAGGCACATGTTGAACCGTAACATTCCGCACAGGTTTTTCCACTACAATGATCTTGTTCCATTTGTCTATATAATAATCATAATAAGCAGGCAGGATCTTTTCACCATACGCTGTTTTCAGTCTGAAAGCTTCAGGGGTAAAAGCTTCACGATTGTTTTTCATATACCAGTTAAAGTCAGCCAGCAGGTCCTCCTTGGGTGGAAAAATATTCCCGTTCTCTTTCATCTTTATAAAAAGCCGTTCTATAGACCAGTGAATAGCGCTGCCGAAAGCCATGCTTTCGTTTTTGGCGGCAGGTACGCGGATCAGGTTCTGGTAATAAAACTTTAAAGGGCAGCTCAGGTAATTATTGAGATGCGTGACGCTCATAGTGTATCGCTTCAATACCTCATCTATATAGGCTGCTTCTACCAGTTGGATTTCAGGCTTTGCTTTTTCTTTGAAGCGTTGCAACAGATAATCCGTCAGCAAAATATCGGGTACGGCTTTTTTGATCACCTGCAATGAGCCGTCTTCCTGCAACTCCGTGATAAAAGTGCTCGGGGTTTGTTCCTTGTCCTTTTCGTCTTTTACGGCATATGATATATGCAGATGTATTTTAGCGCGGGTAAGCGCCACATAAAACAGGCGACGACTTTCTTCTTCACCAGGTGGTGTTGTATTATTGCTTACCAGGTTGTCCGGCAGCTTATAGGAACGGTTCGCACCCCTGTTGTTGTCATCCCATATTTTTTGGGTACAGCCAATTATAAATACATGTGCATATTCCGACCCTTTAGCGCCATGCGCTGTTACCATATTCACGCCGTCATCGCTGGCTGTGATTTTATACAGGGGGACAGGAAGGTGATTGGCCTTCATCATTTCAATATTATTTAACCACTCCTTTAAAGTGATATCGGGATTACGACGGCTTTCTTCTTTCAGATGATCAAACAATGCGTTCAGCACCTGCATCAGCCACGGCTTTTCAGCGCTTTGCATGATATAGGAAAGTACGCCTGCTTTTTGAATGACCTGCTCCAGCAATTGCTGTACCGTGCTGTTTTGTGAAGCTTTTAGCAGTGTTTCAAGTGCGTCGCTGATCTCTTTTACCGACTGCCCGTCTGGTTGATGGAACAAATCCGCTTTGGGAGCAGGCGCTTCCGCCATCATACGACGCAACGAAAACATATCTTCTTTACCGGCCCTGTTTTTTGCATTTACGGCAATCGTCAGCCTGGCGATGGTAAGCGGATCCAGTTTAAAGAAATCGCTGTGTAAAAGCAGGAACAAAATATCATCCCCGCTATAGGGAATATATCTTTCCCTTTCCATCCATTGTAATACCAGCAGCAGGTTTTGAATAAAAGGCAGTTCCAGTATATCTATTTTTTTCCTCGTATTTACCGGTATGCCTTTACCCTCAAGCATCGAGCTGATGGTTTCCACCTGCGCATGGTTGCGGTAAATTACAGCGATCTCTTTGCCGCTTACCCCCTGACGAAGGAGCTCTTCTATTTGTATGGTGACATCGATTGCTTCCTGCCCGGCGTTGGCATATTCCACGATCATGGGTTCCATGCCGATATCTTTTATAGCAGGATTGGATGCGATCAGCGGCTTGTCATTTTCCGGTTTCACCACACGGCCGGTATTGTGCCTGATAAGGTCGTGTGCTGCATTTAATATCGGGGAAGCAGACCGGTAGTTGTTAATAAGGTCAATGGTGGTCAGGTGGCCTGCATATCTTTTTTCAAATGCTTTGATATTCTCAACATTTGCGTCCTGGAAAGAAAATATGCTTTGGTCTGCATCGCCCACAACAAACAGGTTGGGAACATCCCAATAACCTGTGAGGTACTGAAGCAACAGGTTCTGTGAGCGGCTGGTATCCTGGAACTCATCTGCCAGGAAGTGCAAAAAACGCTCCTGGTAGTCGAGCAGGAGATTGTTGTTGTTCTCAAATGCATTCAGTACCCACAGTATCATATCATCAAAATTATACCTGCCGGCATCTGCCATCATAGCATTGTATTGCGGATAAAGATTTACGGCGGCACGCAGCATTTCCATTTTTTCCTTTTCTTCGGCAATGGCTGCCTCTTTGGGCGCTCCTGCTTCAAAGCCTTTATACTTTCTTTTGTACCTGAACTCATCCCTGTTTTGCAGGTCTTCAACATAGGCGCTGATCCTTTCGTTCACATATGCAGGTGTCCAGGCTTCTTTTTTCATGAGACTGAACAAGGATTTCAACCTGTCCTTTTCATAGTAGACGTCTCCCCTGAAACGTTTTAATTTATTATCGGGAGGGATAGCGTCTATTAGTTGATAAAACAGTTCAATTTCTTCAAGATCACCGATGGGTGAAAGATTGAGCTTACCGAAATAGGTGAGATTATCCTGTATCACCTCATTGCAAAAGGAATGAAAAGTGTGTATGCGAACGCCATAGGCTGCGCTGCCTATGATACGCAGCAGCCGGTTGCGCATCTCCACGGCGCCGTTGTCAGTATAGGTCAGGCAAAGTATATTATTAGGATTGACATCTGTCTGCTGTAAGATATTTCCTATCCGCAACGCGAG
>CAKSVK010000268.1 GCA_934502905.1 uncultured Chitinophagaceae bacterium | reverse complement strand
TCCCAATACTGCGTATGGTTGCACATCTCCTCTTGTTCCTAATGTTAATATTGCTATTTTCAACAGACATTGTTGTTTAATAGGTTATCAATGAATTTTTATGTAAACCGATATCCTACGCCGCTTTCGGTAATGATATGTTTAGGTCGGTTAGGGTCCGGTTCTATTTTTTTCCTTAGTTGTGCAATAAATACCCTTAAGTATTGTGTTTCTGACTGAAACCCTGCACCCCATATTTCTTTTAATAAAAAGTGGTGTGTCAGTACCCTTCCCTGGTTTTTGACAAAGAGTAACAGGATATTGTATTCAGTAGCGGTAAGCTTTAAAATTTCGCCTTTGCAGGTGGCCAATCTGGCCGAAACATCAATTACCACGTCTCCTGCTTCTATGGTAGGTGTGGTTTCGGCACTACTGCTGAACCGCAAGGCGGTCCTTAGCCTGGCCATGAGTTCTCCTACCCGGAAGGGCTTGGTCAGATAGTCATTGGCGCCGTTATCCAATGCATTGACAATATCATCCTCGTTATCCTGGACGGATAATATGACAATTGCTCTTGAATACCATTCCCTTAATTGACTTAACACTTCGTGTCCGTTGATATCAGGAAGCCCCAGATCCAGCAACACTATATCCGGCAAATGACTGGCTGCCATCACCAATCCTTCTTTGCCTGAAACAGCTTGCTTTACCAGGTACCCATTACCGGTCAGGCTGATCTCCAGCAGTTTCCGGATTTGCGGCTCATCGTCTATAATTAAAATTGTCGGCTTATTCATTTTTAAGATTTTTGATGTAGGAAGCTTCTACGGGTATTGATATCTTAAAGGCAGCTCCGCCGAAACTGCTGCTTTCAAGGGATATCTTTCCTTTGTGTGCTTGCACAAAACCTTTAGCAATAGAAAGCCCCAGGCCCGAACCTCCGGTTCCCGAGTTCGGCATCCTGTAAAATTTCTCAAAAACCCTGGTCGATTCTTCCGGGGGAATGCCTTTGCCATTGTCCTCTATGCTTATTTTGAGCAGGTCGTCCTGATAGGCTGCAGTTATATATACAATGGCAAATGGCGGCGTGTATCTTATGGCATTATGAATAATGCTGTACAATACAATTTCAACCAGGCCACTGTCCAGCAACACTAACGGCAATTTTTCGCTGGGTTCAAAGCTGATCTGTTTGTTTTCCGGGTTTTCCACTTTTTCAATAGCTAAGAAAACCAACTCGTTGATATCTGTCCAGTCTTTTTTCAGACGCAGGTTTCCTGCTTCCAGCCTGCTCATGTTCAGCAGGTTTTCTACCTGTATATTCAACCGGCTGCCTGCTATGTCTATTTCAGCCAGCAGATCGTCCTCCTGTTCTTTTGTTAAGGAGCCGTTGTTTTCCGTAAGGGTATCTATTGCCCCGATGATAGTAGAAATAGGTGTTTTAAGCTCATGCGAAAGAGAGTTCAAGAGCGTATTATATAGTTTAATGGTATTCTCCTTTTCCTCCCTTATCCTGGCTTTTTTTTCCTGGATACGAAGGCGGTTGGTCAGAACTGCATTTACCAATGTCATGTAAGGTTCGATAAAAATATAATTCAGCAGCAGTGCGCTTAATAAGGCCGCAATAAGTACGGGCAGAATTTTAAATGAGACAGCGAGAACGGATACAACCAGCAGTAATATCAATGCCACTATCCGGTAGTCCAAATAATCTTTCAGCGACCAACATATACCCGATACGGTAAGCACTGTCAAAATGCTGATAGCAAACTGGTGAGAGATTTTTATTTTGTGTAAAGCCACTATACCGAAGATTTAGCAAATTTAGTATGTCCGGCATAAAGATTTTATAAAAATTTAGTTATTGCTTTAGCTGTTATATTTGCCTGGCATCTGAATTATTAATGGAAAACGATAGATTTAAATCCAGGCTTGACCTGCTCCGCCAGAAAATATACATTGTTATTTATGGTGTAAATACTCCTGCCGGAAAGGCTTTTGATGTGGGATTGCTCTTCTTTATTCTCCTGAGCGTACTGGTGATAATGCTGGAGACTATAGAGGGCATTGACGTCATTTTTCACAGGGAGTTGATCGTGCTGGAGTGGATATTTACCATCATCTTTTCCATCGAATACGCGCTCCGGATATTTTGCAGCAAAAAGCCGCTGAAATACATTTTCAGCTTTTACGGAATAATAGATCTTTTATCCATTTTGCCAATGTTCCTTTCGGTTTTCCTGGCAGGGAGTAATGTGCTCAGCAGCTTCAGGATACTTCGTTTATTAAGAGTTTTCAGGGTTTTGAAGCTTATGGATTTTATACAGGAATCTTCCAAGCTGAAAGTAGCTTTATTGGCCAGCAGGGCAAAGATCATTGTGTTTCTATATACGGTGATGATCATATCTGTGACAGTAGGCACGCTGATGTATTATATCGAGGGGCCCGGAAACGGGTTTACGAGTATCCCCAAGAGTATATTTTATACGATCGTAACATTAACGACCGTCGGGTATGGCGATATGGTGCCGGTAACACCGGTGGGACAGTTTTTATCTATGGTGCTGATGATCACAGGTTACGGCATAATCGCCGTTCCCACGGGTATCGTAAGCGTGGAGATCGCTAAACAGGTGGCTGGTAAAGCAGAAAAAACGGATAAAACATTAACTGAAAAACATAAAAAAAGGCTGAACGGAATAGTTTGTTCTCATTGTAATTATGAGGGCCATAATGACGATGCCCATTACTGTTGCAATTGCGGTAGTAAGCTGAATGTGTGAGGCTTTTTTTTATAGTTACACAAAAAAGATATTGATTTGAAACAATCATACAAAAAAACACCTATCGAAAAACTGGTTAGCCCTGTGCAAAGGTTTATCCGGCAGGAAAAATCAGGAGGGATAGTATTGGGTATCAGTGTTGTGGTAGCGCTGATCCTGGCAAATTCGCCGTGGGCGGAGGCTTATCATCATGTGCTGGAGCATAGGTTTGGATTTCTCTGGGATGGCAACAGCTACTTCGAATTTAATTTGCACCACTGGATCAATGACGGCTTAATGGCGATCTTCTTTTTTGTAGTAGGACTTGAATTGAAGAGGGAGATCGTAGGGGGTGAGCTTTCCAATCCACGGAAGGCGTTGCTTCCCATTGCGGCGGCCATAGGGGGTATGGTCGTGCCTGCAGCCATTTATTTATCACTTAACCCTTCGGGAGAGGTGCATAGCGGCTGGGGAATACCTATGGCGACAGATATCGCATTTGCATTGGGGGTGTTATACCTGCTGGGCAGCAGGATACCTTTAACACTGAAGGTATTTTTAACGGCGCTCGCTATTGTAGACGACTTAGGAGCGGTGCTGGTAATTGCCTTCTTTTATACTTCCAATATTTCTGTTGCTCATTTAATAATTGGTGGTCTTGTTTTATTTACAATGTACCTTGGTAATAAATTAGGGGTAAGGAGCATATTGTTTTATGCCGTTTTAGGCATCGGCGGTGTGTGGTCAACTTTTCTGTTATCCGGGGTGCATGCTACTA
>CAKSVK010000267.1 GCA_934502905.1 uncultured Chitinophagaceae bacterium | reverse complement strand
AAGATGCAGGCAGATACGTCCGGCAAACCGGAGACCTATCGTGAAATGGGCACAAGCAGCTATTCAAAGTCAGGGGCTTCTTACTTGGGTTCCAGCACCACCCCGGCAAATGAAATACCTTCCCAGCCATGCTGCATAAACTGGCGGATATTCTGGTGATTACTATCGCCGGGCGTATCCAGCACATGCCGGTAATGTTCGGCAAATAAGCGGAGCGTATTCTCTTTATCCAGGTTGTGCAGCTTTGCAAAATACAGTACGCGGGCGCTACCCTGGTTTTCTGATTCGCTATTAGACTGTTCCCCGTTGGTGAAAGCAGCAGGAATATGGTTATAAAGTTCATCTATATGCGCCAGCACACCTGCAAAATTGGGTTGCCCGGATGCCAGGTCGGATAAAATTGTATGGATCATCATTTACATTATTGATGGCAAATATCAGCATTTACAGTGTAGGAACAAGTTTCCCAACATCATACAGCCGGCGCCTGCCCGGGTTGTTTTACCTGCGTGCGGGCAGACTGCAGCACAACAGATATGATAATAAGCGCCAGCCCGGCATAAAAAGAAAGGTTGACTTCCTTGCTTTCGTTGAAAAAAAGAAATGCCAGGATGATCGCATAGATCGGTTCCAGGTTAAAGGTCAGGTTCACCGTAAATGCCGGCAGCTTTTTCAGTATCTCGGCAAACAGCACATACAAACCAACCGTACAGAACAATGCCAGCAGCACAAGATAAAAGAGATCCTTCCCGCCCGGGATAACCGTAGCCACCGGAAAGAAATACAGGTAAACAGGTAATAATACCGTTAGCCCCAGCGTGCCGCCTGTCATCTGGTAAAAATTGATCAGCCTGCTGTCATATACCCGCACCAGCTTTTCATTGTAAATGGTATACAGCGCGGCAAAAGCAGATGATATAACTCCCAGTATGATGCCGGTCTGATACGACACATCAAAATGAAAAATAAGGCTGATGCCTAAAAGAGTAAGTGCGCTCAATGCCAGCTCAGACAATCTGAAAGCCTTTCTATTGATGAGCGGTTCAAAAACAGCCGTAAAAAAGCTGGTAAGGCAATAACAGACCACCCCGATAGAAATATTGGAATACTTGATGCTGGCATAGAAAAACACCCAGTGGATGGTGATCAGCATACCGGGTATGGCAATCCTGCATTTTTCTTTCAACGTGGTCGAAGCCCTGACCCTGAACAGCTTTAAAACAAAAAACAGGATAACAGATGAAAAGAAGACCCTGTACCAAACCAGCAATCCTTCATTAAGCGTAACCAGCTTACCGAAAACGCCTGTGAACCCGGCCAATATGACCGCAATATGCAATAATAAATATGTTTGTTTCATGAAAAGAGTTGTTGACCCGCTGCGAAATGTGGAAACTAAAAAACGTTCCTGGTATCAGGAGCTCTGTCATAGCTGACGCCGGCATTATAATACCGGTGGCGGAAGAAAACAACTGGTATGCATAATCTGAATTTGCGCAAAGATAGGTAAAAGCCTGCAAATACAGCTACATTTGCTACCTATGACATCCCGGGAAATCTTAGATGCAGTGCAACAGAACATATATCATTTATTTTCAGGAGAAGGAACCGGTCACGATTACTTTCATGTAGAGCGGGTAGTGAAAAATGCTTTGCGGATTGCCGCTAAGGAAAACGCAAACCTGTTCCTGGTAGAGCTGGCAGCGTGGCTGCACGATGTGGGCGACCATAAGCTGAATGGTGGGGTGGATCGATCGAAAGAACAGATCGTGGCAATGCTCCTTCCTTTACATGTACCGGCAGACACCATCACCAGGGTTAGTAGATATTGTCTCGCAGGTATCTTTCAGCAAAGGCAAAAAAGCAGAAAGCCCGGAAGCACAGATCGTGCAGGATGCAGATCGTCTTGACGCGCTTGGCGCCATTGGCCTGGCACGTGTTTTTGCCTATGGTGGCAGTCAAAAAAGAGAAATATACAACCCCGGGAAGCCGGCAGGCACTTCCATCCAGCATTTTTACGATAAATTGCTGTCGCTAAAAGACCGTATGAACACAGTGGCGGGTGCTGCCCTCGCATTGGAAAGGCACCGGTACCTGGAGGATTTTTTACAACAGTTCTATAAGGAATGGGATGGAGATAACTGATATTTCCACCAGCCAGGATGACTTTTAAAGACTGATATCATCTTAGCACAGGCAGGTAACCTGGTCCGATATACAACATGTGCACCACCGCAGGAGGGTATTCTTCACATGATGATAACAATAAGACCTTTATATTTGTGTTAATAGTTATAAAACAACAAGTATGTCGCAGGATTTTGAAACATCAAAAAATGTAAAGGCGGGAACCATCACGGGCGTGATATGTGGTGGATTGTTTTTATTGTTTTTTCTTGTATCATGGTCAGCCCCTGTCATACAGGAGCCCGTTTTTGAAGAAGGGCTCGAGGTAAACCTGGGGATTGATGACGACGGATCAGGCGATGTTCAGCCCCTGCGTCCGGGTCCGCCCTCTGCTGCGGAGCCGGTAGTAAGTACACCGCCCAAAACAGTGAATGCACCCGTTCAGGAAGCAAAAGCCGTGGAAACAGATGACAATGACGAGGAAGCACCCGATGTGCATGTGCCCAAACCGAAAGTTTCCAATCCCAACAGCACTGTTATTCCCAAAGAAACTACCGTAAAAAATACAAATCCCAAACCCCAGCAGCCCGTTGTGGAACAACCGAAACCGGCACCCAGGCCAAAAGCTACCTATAAAGGCGGAGATGGCAGCGGCCCCGGCGGTAACAATGCGGATAGCTGGAACGACAGTAAAAGCGAAGGCAATACCACGGGAAGCGGTGACAGGGGTAAAATAAACGGCGACCCCAATTCTAAAAACTATGACGGCTTCGGCGGTAACGGCAACGGCAGCTATACGATCCAGGGTAACCTTAAAGGGCGCTCTATTGTACGCCAGCCTTCCTTCCAGGATGAATTCAACGAGAACGCAAAAGTGGCGGTTGACCTTGCCGTGGATGCGGCGGGTAATGTTACCGACGCTACCTACCAGCCGAGGGGATCTACTACCTCCAATGCTGCAATGAAGGACATCGCACTGCGCAAAGCCAGGCAATTAAAATTCGGTGCCGGCGAAGAGCAACGCGGAACCATCATCTTCAATTTCAGGGTGACCAACTAAGCAGCCGGCACGCCAATCGCCATCTACTATTATAGCAGGAAAGCAGGATAAATGATCCAAATGATATGTGGGGAACACGTATGAACGCTGTATTGATATAAAAAAACAGCTTCTTTGCCTGCATCCGGGTTGCACAAGAGCCACCTGCAGGGCCAAACGGGTCGCCTGGTTACGTGTATGCATGCAACTTTGCAGGGCACTGGTTTACAGCAGCTTACCCTATATTTTTTTGAAAGACTTACGCTGGTTTAATGAAGCAATCTCTAGGTATCATCGTACATGGATGATCCATTACCCATTGATGTGTATCGCAACATTGCAGCCGCCGATCAGCTTTATAGTCCTCCATTCTCTTATGCTG
>CAKSVK010000266.1 GCA_934502905.1 uncultured Chitinophagaceae bacterium | reverse complement strand
ATCTTATACAGATCGCCGATATGCTGCTGAAAATAAGCAACGATATGGGCAACACGGGAACGGCTCAGTGTTTTCTCCTTATTGAAAGGATAGTTAATGGGATGGTGCTGGTTTGCCTCCTATTAATCAGAAAGGGTTTCCAGGACATCTTTAATTCTTTTGGACAGGTAATATCCCCCCGATCGGGGCGCTCCTGAAAAACTGACCAAATCCTTTAGCCTTGAACAGGAGGCTATATTGAACTATTAAGGAATTTTACAACCACATTTTAACATGCATAGACTCCACCAACTGAAACACTTTATATCCATTGCCGCTAAGAATGGCGAGAGCGTTGCGCTAAAAGATTAGGTTGTAGATTTTTTCAAAACGGAGTTTAAGGAAAAAATACAAGCTCCCGCAATGAATATGAGAGCCTCGGTAGATGAGGCTATATTTGAATTAAAGCAGGCAGGGTTTGCTTCGTTTGAGGTAGAAGTGAACTTGTTGCCCTATCAATACATCATCAAAGCAAAACCATAACGTATGTCGGAATTCTGGGAAGAAGCATTTAAAGAGAAGCAGGAGATGTGGGGTTTTACGCCAGTTCGTGTAGCAGTTATAACTGCCGATCTGTTTGCTAAAAACGGCTTTAAAGAAATATTAATCCCGGGTATCGGATACGGGAGAAATGCACAGCCATTCCTCGATAAGGGAATAGAGGTGACGGGTATAGAAATTTCCCTAAGAGCTATTGAGCTTGCCAAAAGACATTTTGGTACATCCTTGAAAATTCATCACGGCTCAGTTACAGAAATGCCTTTTGATGATAATCGATATGAGGGCATTTTTTCACACGCTTTGATTCATTTATTAGATGAAGATGAAAGGATAAAGTTAATCGGTAATTGTTACAATCAGCTTTCGGATAACGGAATGATGGTTTTTACTGCTATCACAAAAGAGGCTGCTACTTATGGACAGGGGAAATTAATCGGCAAAGACCGGTATGAACAATTTGGGGGTGTAAATATGTTTTTCTATGATGAAAAAACCATTCAACAAGAGTTTGAAAGTTTTGGATTAATAGAAATAGATACAGTTACAGAGAATTATCCATTCTATTTGATTCAATGCAGGCAATAAAGAATCTTAACCAAAGTTGAAGATTTATATAAAGAGCATCTAAGACTCAAGGATACGCAATTCGTCACCAGAGAACGCATCGGTTTTAAAGGATATAACAGGGCAATAAACCTCCGGATATTGATCGTCCTTGCCATTGCGTTCTCAACCGAAAGAACGCCGTCATCCTGACGCCAAACCGATGGGTGACAAAAAAAAGCCGTGCAGCTTTCTGTGCACGGCTTTCTGTTTCGTTATAAAACTAAAGATTACTTTTTCTTAGATATGGATGCCCGGACATTCGCCACAAACTCAACAGATACTCCGGCTACATCAGCGGCCTGCTCATCTGTGAAACCGAGCTTAACAAGAAGATTTTTTACCACTTCAGCTTTTCCTTCAGCCTTTCCTTCAACTTTTCCTTCAGCCCTTCCCGCTACTAATCCTTCAGCTTTTCCCGCTGCTAATCCTTCAGCTTTGGCACTTTCCAAAACACTCGCGTTATCCCACTTGCGTTTCAATGCTACGTCGTACATAACTTGTTCCTCCTTTGTAAGGTTGCTGTACTCCGCAACCTCAAATAATTTCTGAAAAACCGGCTTCCGTAAAAATACAGGAAGCTTTTCCAGTTTGGACATATGCTTTAAGACATATAACCAACGGTCCAAATCGGTCTCCAGATCTGATTCGTTTTTTACAAAATTAAGTAATTCAATATAAAAAAAGCCCAGTTCTTCGTAAAAAACTTCACCCGTATCGCGGTTACTCAGACAAATATTGTGCAGGTAATGCGATTGCTGGTGAGCGCCGGGCATGGTAAAGCCATCCATCAGCACAATGACATATACTTCGGTGATGTTGTAGTTCCATGCGGCGCGTTTGCCCTTGGGCGCCTGGTCTGCAATGAGCTTGCTGGCGTAATACAGCATCCGCTTTTTGAGGTGAAACTGGCTGCTGCGCTGGATCTCGATAAGGATTTTCTCCCCACCGGAGCCGGTGCAAGTGAGATCGAAAATAGCGCCACCGTTCTCACTGTTATCGCCAGGGTGCTCGTTTTTGTTATACACCAGGTCTACGATCTGCTTGCGGCCGCGGAAAACTTGGTTCAGGAATTCGATGAGCAGGTCTATGTATGTTGACATACGATAAGGTATTGGTTTTATTCAAAGATAGTAACAGAAAATGAATAAAACTATTTTTTTAAGAGGTGTGCAGTTCATGTTGGATACTGGCATTCGTTCAGATGCGCAGGCTCATTGCAGACAACACGTTAATTCTTAATCGACTGGATAGAGTAGAACGTAAGCAACTGGAGGCAGACAAGCAATTCGAAATCATATTGGATGAGCTCGCAGCCAAAAAGCCAAATCACGACAAGGGTATTTTCTATGATGGACAGGTGTTTGATACCTATATATTCGTTGCGGACATCATAAGGAAAGCGTCTTCATCCGTTATTCTTGTGGACAATTACGTGGACGACACCGTACTCCATTTATTTACAAAAAGGAAAAAGGGGGTTTCGGTAACCATTTATACCAAAGCTATTTCCAAAGTACTGGCTCTTGATCTGGAAAAATATAATTCGCAGTATGCCCCTATAGCAGTCAGGAAATTCGAGGCTTCTCACGACCGATTTCTCATTCTGGATGAAGCCATTGTGTGCCATATCGGTGCATCATTAAAGAACCTGGGTAAGAATGGGGCACTACTTGATCTGACAGTCATTGGTTTAAAAAAATGTCAGTTATCATCTTGGACCACGCCCTCAATTGGAGCTACTACTGATAGTTGGTTTTGTCTAAGTACACCTAATACCAACTTTTTTAAACAATTAGTTGGTTTTGTTTGTTCATGTACTAAATTAATTTTATAAACCAATGAGAACAACAACAAATCAAAAGTGTTTGTGGAAAGCTGCTTCAATCATCTTCCTGTCACTTCACCTTGGCAGTTGCAAACAGGACGCCGATAAAACTGCTGTCGTACCGTTACAGAATGATTTTAAAGCCATGGCTCCCGCCTCTGTTCAGCCGCTTCCGGGCGGCAAAGCACGCTTTACCGTGGCCGTAGGTAATTTAGATGCCGTAGGTAACAGTTTTGTTCGTATTGTGAACATGACATTTAATACCGGAGGAACGGTAGCTGCTACCGTATATGAATGGATCAGTGATCAAAAGAAAGGTAAAAGTGCGGTTAATTCACATCGATGCACTTTTGACGGAGTTACGAAAACATGTACCGTGTATGCTCCGACCGGCTGGATAACCGGTGGCAGCTCTAATCCATATAAAAGCTGGAACGGTACCTACACGTACAGCGGCAATACGCTGACCATTACGTGGACAAGCGGAAAGACAGGCACCGAATCATGGACGATCAGCAACCCCACAACGGCGCTGGCTCGGGCCAGCCTGGCGTCTTCCAGCACAGCCATGGGCTATAC
>CAKSVK010000265.1 GCA_934502905.1 uncultured Chitinophagaceae bacterium | reverse complement strand
AGAAAAATTATCACCGTATATATCGTGGGGTGACGAATACAAAGCACCAGGATGGCAGCGAGGTTTATAACCCCGGTATTCCTACGCCTGCGTATGAGGCGTTGAAAAATGATTTCCCCCAGTTTGAAAAGATAATAGCCTTAAATTCAAATACGGATCACCAGGTAACAGTGTTGGGTGATAATGCTGGTCAGGATGTGAGTAAAAGCAGGAAACTGATTGAAAATGGGTTTATAGTATTTACTCAACCGGATTTTTTCGACATCTTCAATGTGCAATGGATAGAAGGCAATGGCGCAGCTCTTAAGGACCCGGAGAATGTGATCATAGACAGGAGCTCTGCCGTAAAATATTTTGGAGCTGCCGACAATGTGGTAGGTAAATACCTTAAAATAGATAACAGCTTACTGGTAAGGGTAACGGGCATCATAGAGGACATTCCCGAAAACTCTGACTTTCCTGTAAAGATGTTTGCATCTTATAAAGCGTTTAAAAATTATCCCGATCTTTTTGGCTATGAAGACAATTGGGGGAACCTGAGCAGTAATCACCAGGTATATGTGTTGATTCCGGAAGCTGCAGATCCGGAAAGCTTTGCATCGCAACTGGATGATTTTTCAAAGAAATACTATACGGTCAATCTTCGTCAGGAACGGTCACAAATGTTGCAGCCGCTGAGCGATATGCACTTCAATGGTCGTTACGAAACAATGGGAGATCATAGCACCAGTAAGCCTGTAATATGGACATTGGCTTTGATCGGTGTGCTGACTGTAGTGATGGCGTCGATCAATTTTATCAACCTGGCTACTGCCCAGGCCGTAGGACGGAGCAAGGAAGTGGGGATCAAAAAAGTGTTGGGAAGCAGTCGTGGACAATTGTTCGTCCAGGTAATGAGCGAAACCTTCCTGGTGGTGCTGATCGCCGTGGTATTGTCGGCAGGATTGGCCAGGGTGGCTATGCCCTGGTTGCATCATGTAGCGAGTGTTCCGGAAGATCTTTCCCTGTTCACCAGGCACTCCCTGCTGCTGCTGGGAGTGGTGACAGTGATCGTTACTTTCCTGGCAGGTATGTATCCTGCCATGATCATATCGGGGTTTAAGCCGGTGCTGGCGTTAAAAAGCAAGATCAATGCTGCAACGGTGGGAGGCATTTCCCTGCGCCGGGCACTGGTAGTCACCCAATTCGGCATATCGCAGATGCTCATCATCGGCACAATAATAGCCGTATCGCAAATGAACTACGTTCGCAATGCCGATCTCGGGTTTAATAAAGAAGCCGTTTGGATATTACCTGCTTTCAGCGATAGCCTCAACCTTCAAAGGATGGCTCCTTTGAAGCAGGAACTCCTTAAAAACCCGGATGTGATCAGTGTGAGTTTTGCCAGCGACGAAGCCTCTTCCGATAATAACTGGAGCGGCAATTTTGCCTTCAACAACAGGGCAGAAGACGAAGCATATTCCGTATTTATGAAATACGGAGATGCGGACTACGTAAGCACTTTTGGACTGGAAATGATTGCCGGTAACAACTATACACCGAGTGATACCACCAAAGAATTTATCGTAAACGAGGCTTTTGCGCATAAGCTGGGCATTACAGATCCGCAGGAAGTAGTTGGTAAAACCATTCAAATAGGCCAGGGGAACTGGTATCCCATAACCGGCGTTGTAAAAGACTTTAAAATGAATTCGCTGCACAATGAGGTGAAACCGCTTGCCATTACTTCCAGGAAAGATTTCAGCTATGTAATGGCGGTAAAAATGCGGGCCGGCAATCTGGCGAATACCACTGCTGCAGTACAAAAGACCTGGGAAAGAACTTATCCTGAATTTGCATTTAACGCACACTTCTCGGAAGAAACGATCGAACGTTTCTACCGGCAGGAAATGCAGCTCACGCTCCTGTATAAAATTTTTGCCGGCATTGCCATATTTATATCCTGCCTTGGCTTATACGGACTGGTTTCTTATATGGCTGTTCAGAAAACGAAGGAGGTAGGGATACGGAAAGTATTGGGAGCCAGCGTGCAAAATATAGTGGTGATGTTTTCAAAAGAATTTACTGTGTTGATTGCTGTTGCATTTTTATTGTCGACCCCACTGGCGTGGTATGCCATGAATAACTGGCTGGAAAACTTTGTCTACCGGGTGGATATCGGTATCGGCATATTTGTACTTGCCATACTTGTGTCGCTTATAGTAGCATGGATAACGGTTGGGTATAGGGCCATAAAGGCAGCGTTGGCTAACCCGGTAACCGCATTGCGGAGCGAGTAGGCGATTTGAAAATGGGAAAGAAATGTGAAGGTGTGAGAATGTGAAAATCGGGATATGTTTTGTTGATGATGTGGAAGAACTAAAAGCCTGGAATTGTTATATGGTGCCGTCCCTCTCCCGGAAAGAAGAGGAATAAGAGAGGGCGGCTAAAATCAGTAAATCATATATCAGAAATTACAAGTTATGCTTACGAACTATTTAAAGATCGCATGGCGGAATCTATTAAAGAACAGAACTTCTTCTATGATCAATATAGGAGGATTATCCATCGGCATGGCTGTAGCAATGCTTATCGGCTTGTGGATCTGGGATGAGATAACCTTCGACCGCTACCATGATAATTATGACCAGGTAGCGCAGGTGTACCAGCACCAGACCTGGAACGGGAACGTCTATACCGGACAGGCCCTGCCTTTTCCCTTGGGTGAGGAGCTGAGAAGCAGTTACGGTAGCGATTTTAAATATATCGCGATGGCTTCCTGGCAGGGAGACCACCTGCTGAGTAAAGACGATAAGCATCTGAATAAAAACGGTATTTATATCGATAGGGATGGTCCCCGCATTCTTTCCCTGAAAATGGTGAAAGGCACCAATGATGGGCTTACAAATCCCAATAGTATTCTTATTTCAGAAAGTACGGCAAAGGCTTTCTTTGGCGATGCAGATCCTATGGATCAGCCGATGAAGATTGACAGTAAGCTGAATGTGAAGGTGACGGGCGTATTTGAAGATCTTCCTTACAGCACTTCATTCCGGGACCTGAAATTTATTGCGCCGTGGGATTTATATAAAACTTCTGAGGGCTGGTTGAAAAGCGCTGCTACCCAGTGGCAGAATAATTCTTTTCAGTGCTTTGTGCAAATAAATGATAGAGCAGGCTTCGCTTCCGTAAATCAAAGAATTGAAAAAGCAAAACAGAATAAAGTATCAGAGGAAGATAAGAAGTTCAATGCCCGTATTTTTTTACATCCCATGCAGGACTGGCATCTGCGTTCTTCCTGGAAGGAGAGCAAGCAGATCGGCGGGCAAATTGAATATGTGTGGATGTTTGCGGTGATCGGCGTGTTTGTTTTGCTGCTGGCCTGTATAAATTTTATGAACCTCAGTACCGCCCGTTCAGAAAAAAGGGCAAAGGAAGTAGGCATCCGGAAAACGGTTGGTTCTGTCCGGCAGCAGCTGATAGGACAATTCCTGGTTGAATCCCTGCTGGTGGCATGTATTGCATTTGTGCTTTCCCTTTTATTGACCCTGTTGGTATTACCCTGGTTCAACCAGGTGGCAGATAAACAGATGCATATT
>CAKSVK010000264.1 GCA_934502905.1 uncultured Chitinophagaceae bacterium | reverse complement strand
CTGTGGCTCGGTACGGCTCCCCAACGTCCCTATGCACCCCAAATATACCATCCCGTACTTTGGAGATCGTGGCAGGACTTTGGTACAGGATGGTCAGGCGATATTGGCTGCCACATATTTGATGCGGTTTGGAAAGGGATAGACCTGAAAGCACCCCTTTCTGTAATGGCTGAGGTACAGGAGTCCTGGAAGAATTCAGAAGCGAGGATGGAGGACACCTGGCCCCAGGGAGATCACATCACCTGGATATTTCCGGGCAATGAATATACCGAAGACGATACCCTTATACTGGAATGGTTCGATGGTGCCTACTACCCTCCCGGGGAAATTAGGTCACTCTATAAAGGAGACTACCCGGAAGAGTCTGCCATGCTGATAGGCACGGAAGGTGCCCTGCTGATCCCGCACGGCGGCACGCCGGTATTGCTGCCGGAAGAAAAGTTTTCCTCTTATTCGCTGCCAGATCTTGAAGAAAGAAACCATTATCACCACTTTGTTGACGCCTGCCTGAAAAAGGAAAAAAATGAATCCGCTTTTGCCCAAAGCGGTCCTATGACGGAGGCCATCCTGCTGGGAACAGTAGCGATCAGGAACCCGGGTATACTGCTAAAATGGGAGCCGGAGCAAATGAAATTCCCTAATTATCCTGCTGCCAACCCCATGCTGAAAAGAAATTACCGCAAAGGCTGGGCAGTTAAAAGATTTTAATCGCATCGGCATGAGCAGTTCCGGCGGGGTAAATTCACATGTCACACCGCCGTTGCAATGTTTCTGCATGCGGTCTTATTCAACCCCGGATGTAAGTTTATAAAAAAATGAATCGGAATTTTATAATATTAAATTTTATTGACTAATTTTCTGCATTATTTCATCTCTACTACAAACATTAATTCCAACATCATGGCCAAAGCAAAAACAAAAAGTGCAAAAAAAGCTGCTCCGAAAAAAGCAGCAAAAAAAGCAGCCCCTAAAAAGGCAGTGAAAAAGGCCGCCCCTAAAAAAGCAGCAAAAAAAGCAGCTCCCAAAAAAGCGGCGAAGAAAGCTGCTCCGAAAAAGGCAGCAAAAAAAGCAGCTCCCAAAAAAGCGGTAAAGAAAGCAGCCCCTAAAAAGGTGGCGAAGAAGGCCGCTCCCAAGAAAGCTGCTCCCAAAAAGGCAGCAAAAAAGGCTGCCCCTAAAAAAGCGGCGAAGAAAGCTGCTCCCAAAAAAGCAGCCGCTAAAAAAGCAATGCCTCAGAAAGCTGCTCCCAAAAAAGCTGTAAGCAAAAAAAAGACAACTAAAAAACCGGCAGTTAAGGCACCCGCGCCACCAACTCCGAAAGCAGATATCATAGGAGCAGTAGTTATAGAAGAAACTATTATTACCCCCGTGGATGACATTATAGTTGACGCTCCCGTAAATGATAATGAAAGCGACAACGATGATAACAGCGGAACGCCTGATCTGTTCAGCTAGTTACCGGGTTTAGATAATTATAATAAAAAAGAGACTGTCCCCGGGTGGTTATCACCTCATGTGGAACAATCTCTTTTTTATTTCCCTCCTACATCCAGTCTCACCAGGCAAAACGTTTACCTGGTGATGAGTTTTGAACTATAGCAACGGTATGCCTGTATAGTAACAGGCCGAAAAAGCCCGGTATCCTTTGATGTTTATACGGGAATGCATTCTCAAAATAAAGAGCAGGTTCTTTTTGTTTCCTTTTACTTCCAGTCAAACCCAAGTGGAATATTCAATTTGATCCCGAAACTTCTCCCCATATTAAATACTCCCCTTCTACCGGTAAGCAGGTTTTCATCAGTATATTTTAACCTGCTCAAATGATTCTGGTAGGCAACGTCTGTAAGGTTTTGTCCCGTTAAATGTATACTGGCGAAAGGCACTCCTTTTTTACCCACCCAATCTACTCCTATCCCCGCACCCAATAACCAGTAGCTTCCGGTTGCCGTCTCCGTATGATATGCCGTAAAAGGACTGTCCTGCCTGAAAGTATAATCACTTTTAATGCTTACATAAAGGTTCCTGAACCGTTTTCCCTTCTCCATAAAATTGCCCCTTAATTCAGCAATATACCGGGCTGCAGGAATATTCGGAACATGATATGAACCATCAACAGCATTCACAAAACGGGCTTTTGTGATGGAAAATATATGTTCGAAGTGTAACCAGTCCAACGGATGGGGATGGATATCCAGTCTGATCTCTGCGCCATACAGGTTGACGGTTTGCTGGGAAAACAGGAATACATTCAGTTCCCTGCCGGAGTCATCATCCAGTATCACGGAATCGCCCCCCGTTACATTTACAAGCTTATGATAAAATATAAAGTTGCTGATATTGCTATAGTAGATACCTGCATCAACATTCAGGTGCTCTGACTTCAGCGATATACCCGCATCTGCCTGGAGACTGTTTTCAGATTTTAATCCTGCATTGCCTATTTCATAACGGTTGGTTCCTTCATGAGCGCCATTGCTGGAAAGCTCGGCAAGTGACGGTGCGCGGAACCCTCTCGCCACATTAAATTTAACTGCTACAGCATCAGATGCCTCGTAACTAAACCCCGCGCTACCTGACAGGTTATAAAAGCTTCTGCGGAACGCACTAAATTTTGTTTCATCATCTTCTTTCATCTCTTTTACGGATACGAGCCTGCTGTCAAAACGCAATCCGCCGCTTAATGTGACCTTGTTTTTCCGGTACTGCGTGAATACAAACGCACCTGCATCAAACAATGCATAGTCGGGAATAATTGCCTCCTCTCCCCTGTTCCTGTTGGTCTGTTGCATGCCAGATATTCCCATACTGTTATTCCAGCTTCCATATTGCGGCAAGCGTACTCTGGCATTATAAGTGAAGGTGTTGAGATCAAAATAAGCTTCCGGTATGGATGGTGAGTCCGGATCTCCCAATTCCTTCCGTTTATTGTTCTGCCATGCAATGTTCAGATCTATGTCGGCATTACCGGCCTTTATGGTATTGTCACTGGTCAGTTTCAGATGATTGACATCCTGGTAGGGTACAAAAGGCGATACAGATCTGAAGTCACTGTTACCAGGTACCGTCTCATCACCGCCGGGCTCCGCCTTAAGAAAATGCCCCGATTCATCCCGCTCTCCCTCTACCATTCCTATTTTCTGGCTGAAGCTGGTCACAGACAGATAACTGTGTCCCCAGGTACCGCCATATCCGATCATCCCTCCCACATTGGTGTTATTGAACTTGGAGTTGAATACGTATCCGTCATATTTGTTTTTATAATCTGCGGCTTCCTTATGCGAACCATATACATTAAAGCTGAATCCGTTTTTTGATCCGGCAACATTGATATACCCACCCCTCAGCTTGTTGTTGGTCTGGTATTCGGTGATCGCGTTCACCCGAATGGTTCCATCAGGTGCAGGCACCAGGGACTGGATATTGATCACGCCGGCTAATGCATCTGAGCCATACATCAGCGATGCAGGTCCCTTCAGGATTTCCACCTTTTGCACATTGTAATCGTCTATTTCTATACCATGTTCATCTCCCCACTGCTGCCCTTCCTGCCGCACTCCGTCATTGATCGTGAGAATACGATTATAGCC
>CAKSVK010000263.1 GCA_934502905.1 uncultured Chitinophagaceae bacterium | reverse complement strand
AAAGGAATTTACCTTTGGATAATCGATTTTGTACAGTGATTTACGCAGTTGTTGATATAGAAACTACGGGTGGTTATGCAACCGGTAATGGTATTACCGAGATCGCTATTCGTATTTTTGATGGTCAACAGGTAATAGACCGTTTTGACACACTGATAAATCCCCTGAGGGAGATTCCCTATTTTATCCAGTCCATGACGGGTATCACCAATGAAATGGTAGAGGATGCGCCGGTATTTCAGGATATTGCAGAACAGGTATATGAATTGCTGCAGGATAAAATTTTTGTGGCGCATAATGTGAACTTCGATTATTCTTTTTTAAAGCATGAGCTGCAAGCCTGTGGTTACACATTGAACACCCAAAAGTTGTGCACGGTCAGGCTTAGCCGAAAAGTATTCCCTCATTTTTTGTCGTACAGCCTGGGTAATCTTTGCCGCAGCCTGGCTATATCTGTCCTGAACAGGCACCGGGCCGGAGGCGACGCTGATGCAACGGTGCAATTGCTGGAGCAATTGCTGACAGGGGGCGCCCTGCCACACATTGAGAAGGCGCTGAAGAAGTCATCGCGGGAGCAGTACCTGCCATTATATGTCCCGAAGGAACAAATTGAACAGTTGCCTAAAAAGCCGGGCGTTTATTATTTCCGCAATCAGAAAGGCAAAGTCATTTATGTGGGCAAAGCCAAAAACCTGCGCAGCCGGGTGAGTAGTCATTTCTCGCACAATGGCGCCGGCAGGCAAAGGCAGGAATTTGTGCGCAATATTCACAATATAAGCTACCAGGTATGTGGTACCGAGCTTATGGCAGCGGTGCTGGAGGAAACGGAAATAAAAAGACTATGGCCGGTGTATAATACCAGCAGCAAGCAGGTGTCTGTTCAATACGGATTGTATGTTTTCGAAGACCGCAGGGGTTATGCACGGCTGGCTATCGAGCGGAAAAGGAAACACCTGCGTGCGGTGTATACCTTCGGGTTGCTGTGGGACGGTTACAGGATGCTTTGGAACCTGATCCGGAGCCACAACCTGTCTCCCCGGCTTTGTTTTGTTGATAAGTCGAAAGAAGCTGATGGCTTTGAAGATGTCACAGACGGGCCGGATATTTACAATAAGAGAGTGGAACAGGCGCTGGAGCTGTTACATGAAGCGTTGCCGAGCTTTGCGTTGCTGGGGGAAGGGCTGCAATCCGGTGAACAAAGCTGCCTGCTGATGGAGAAAGGTAAGTTTTACGGAATGGGATACATTTCGCGAACCATGAAAATAGACCTGACAAGGCTGAAAAATATACTCACCCCCTATCCCGACAATGATAATATCCGCAATATGCTGTATAAGCATGCTGAAAATTACCCGCTGCAAAAGATTGTTTTCGATTAGGCAGATCTTCAGGGTTCCAATCTTCCAAAGGATGAGTTCCTTTATAATTTGGTAACAATAATTTAATATCTAATTTTGCGTGCTTTTGAACGGATTATGCCCGGGACGGCGTTTTATCCCGCTTCCGGAAATGATCATTGCTTAAGAAAAGCCACATCCCTGTGTGTGAACTCCGGGGACACATGCTGAAATGAAAAAAACGGAATTAAATTATTATTGGGTTGTTGTTTATCGCCTGCTGATCGTATTGCTGCTTTTTTCTTTGTGCCGGTTCATTTTTTACTGGTTGAATACCGGGCTGTTTCCGGGTATATCTGCTGTTGAATGGAAACATATCCTGCAGGGCGGACTTAAATTTGACATCGGCGCTTTGTTTTATTACAATGGTCTCGTCATTTTTTTGTTCCTGCTTCCTTTGCCGGTTAAATGGCGGTTCAACAAAGTGTACCAAACCATCATCAAGGCGCTTTTTTATACTTTCAATGGAGTGGCGATCCTGCTCAATATGATCGATTGCGTTTACTACCGGTTTACCTTACGACGTACTACCTTATCCGTGATCAGGGAATTTCAGCATGAACAGAACGGGGGAAAGCTTATAAGAGATTTTCTTATGGATTACTGGTATATGACCGTGATATTTGCGGCTCTTATATGGCTGATGGTATTTCTTTATAACCGGGTGACGCCCAAAATACCCGGGGTACAGAAAAGCTACAGGTACTTTATTACGGCAAGCCTTTTTCTTGTATGCGGGGTACTTACCGCGGTAGCAGGTATCAGGGGCGATTTCAGGCATAGTACCAGGCCATATACCATTAGTAATGCCGGCGCTTATGTAAGTAAGCCCAACCATATTTATCTTGTTTTAAATACACCTTTCGTACTGGTAAGAACGGCAGGGCAGAAAGGGCTGACAAAAGTCAGTTATTTCACGGAAGAGGAGCTTTCGGAAATTTACAGGCCTATTCATATTCCGGATAGTTCTGCAGCCTTTAATAAAAAAAACGTGGTGCTGATCCTGCTGGAAAGCTTTGGAAAAGAAGCCTCCGGGTTTTACAATCCCGACCTGGATGATGGAACGTATACGGGTTATACGCCATTCCTGGATTCCCTGGCGCAACAGAGTTTGATCTTCTGGAATTCATTTGCCAACGGCAGGAAATCCATCGATGCCATTCCTTCCTGTATGGCAGGTATCCCTGCAGGTAATACCCCTTTTGTGCTTACTCCATACGTATCCGACAGCATCAAAAGCATGGCGCACCTGCTCAGGGAAGAAGGATATCATACTTCTTTTTTTCATGGCGCACCCAATGGTTCCATGGGCTTTACTGCTATTACCAAACTATTGGGCATAGACCACTACTATGGTAAGAATGAATTTAACAACGATAAAGAGTTTGACGGGATATGGGGTATCTGGGACGAGCCTTTTTTTCAATACTTCGGGCAAACACTGAATACATTGCCGCAGCCATTTTTCAGCACCGTTTTTTCCGTGTCGTCTCACCATCCGTTTAAGGTACCTGCACAGTACCAGGGCGTTTTTAAAAAGGGACCGCTTCCTGTGTACGAGTGTACGGGGTATACGGATATGGCCCTGAAGAAGTTCTTTCAGTCGGTTGAAAAAGAAACCTGGTTTAAGAACACGCTTTTTGTAATAACGGCAGATCATGCTACAGTTACCCATCACCCTGAATATAACAACGCCTGGGGAGACATTGCTATCCCGATATTGCTGTATGCGCCGGGTGATCCGGAATTCAAGGGAGTGTATAAGGACCGGATGATCCAGCAGATCGATATCATGCCTACAGTATTGGGATACCTTCAATATAATAAGCCCTTCCTGTCCTTCGGCAATAATGTGCTTGGAGAAAATGAAGAAGATAAGGACTTTACCTTTTGCTACAATGGTGAGTACAGGTGGTTTTACAGGAACTACGTACTGTTTTCGGATGGTGAAGCCATAAAAGGATTGTATGATTACCGTGATGACCGCTTGCTGACGCAAAATATAGCGGGTGAGCAAAAAGAGCTGGCCGAAAAAATGTTTACCAGGTTACGGGCCTTTATACAGCAGTATAATAATCGTCTTATCGATAATAAATTAACCGTACAATGATCATCTGCTTGTGATCTTGGAAAAGTTCTCCCGCAGATAGCGCAGATTCTCGCAGAAAGGATCGCTGGCGCTTCAGGTATTACTTACAGAAATT
>CAKSVK010000262.1 GCA_934502905.1 uncultured Chitinophagaceae bacterium | reverse complement strand
GAACTGCGGGAAGTGAATTTGAAAATGAAACCTGGGACTTGTAACCTGCATCTTACATCTTGCGGCCTTACCATTTGCTACTCACCACTACCTGCTAATCACTTACCTTTGCTCCATGCCCCGCATACTCGCCATTGACTATGGACTCAAAAGAACAGGAATTGCCGTGACAGACCCGCTGCAGATCATTGCTTCGGGACTGACCACCATAGAATCTTCTCAACTGGTTCCATTTCTGAAGGATTATTTTGCCAAGGAAGAAGTGGAACGTATTGTGATCGGCGAGCCCAAAAACCTGGATGATTCCGATACCCATGCAACAGAGCCCGTAAGAAGGATCATCAAAAAGCTGAATAATGAGTTTCCTGCCATTCCTTTAATCACGGTAGACGAACGATATACATCCCGTATGGCAAAGCAGGCCATGCTGGATATGGGCATGAAAAAAAAGCAAAGGCAGAACAAAGCAACGGTTGACCAGATCGCCGCTACTATTATTTTACAGGAATATCTCTCTTCTTTGGATACAGGCAGGTAACAAATGACATTTTACTGGTTCTTTATACCAGATACTCAATGCTTCTGTAGTGCTTTGTAAAGGATGTGTATCTTAAACATGTCATAACCTCAAATTGCCATATATGCCTCCTAAAAAGAAAGTAGCAAAAAAATCTGCGAAAGCGCCTGCAAAAAAGAATCCTGCTGACTCAAAAGCCCTGGTAAGAAAGGTGCCGAAGAAAACAGTACCGGCGAAAAAGTTACCGGGACCACTAAAGCCGTTCCGACCGAAAGCAAAATCTTTATACATTAATTCCTGCTTTTTCTTCCCATCAGGCGGAGATACTTATACGGATAGTTTTCAGGGTGGACGAATAGCAGGGAATGGATTATTGCAGGCACCGATATTGCTGCCCGTCGGGTCAGTGATGAAATCAGTAACAGTTTATTATAGAAACAACACGCAGGACGAGATGATGGTACTGATATTGAAATATCACATAGACCATCATGCTTACTCAGGAGAAGTGGAAGTATCGCTGGATAGCTGTCCTCCCGGCAGCCTGCCACCCGACGATTTTCTGGCAAAATTCATTGATCATTTTGACGCCGGGGGTAAGATACTGGATAAATATATGTATTTGATACAGATAACGGATACTTATCAGGGCGCTACCGGGGTTAGGGCCCTAAGGGGAATAAAAATAGTTTATACAGAACCTTCTTAATTTGGATTGGACGGATGCCTAAAGGGGTGCCCTGATCAGGTATCCCTTTTTTATTTGGTACCTGAAATGCAGTCATCTTCAGGTTTCAATTATTGAAACATGTCCTGTTGTGCCGCTATTGAGAAAAATACTGCGGGGAGAAAGAAGATTGTTGCAGAAGCACAACCACATCCATCATACAAACGATAGGGGGACACATCGGGGCAATGCCCTGTAAGGAACAGGTGGTAACACTTTTCGATCAGGTGTCCTGGAAGTGATCAACCTTTTAAAATCTTCGTTTTTTCTGCATCAAATTCTTCCTGTGAAAGAATGCCTGCATCCAGGAGGTCCTTCAGGTCCAGTAATGCCTGTTTCTTGTCTGCTATTCCACCACCTGTTGAAACATTCTGGGTGGCAACTGTAGTTGTTGCGGCAGTGGTATGGACAGGTGTGGATGGAGGGGCAAACTGCAACAGCAAGGCAGTGATCTCGTTAAAGCCTTTGATGTTGGAATAATCGATCGCCTTCTGCTCTTTTACATTTACGACCAGCGGATCGGCGCCCTGTTCCAGCAGGTATTTAACAGTATCTTTTTTACCATTGGCTGCGGCATAGTGAAGCGCAGTATTGCCGGATTCATCCTGTTGATTAATGGAAGCCCCTCTTTCCAGCAGGAGCTTTACCATGCTCAGGTGTCCGTTTTTCACTGCGTGGTGCAGCAGGCTTTCCCCGCCGTTGTGATAACCGGGGTTAAAGCTGAAGCTGGCTTCCACAGAAAGGCTGTTACTGGTTTCCACCCATGACAGGTAAGCATTCATGGAATCGTCTGATCCGGTGACAGGACGACTGTGATTTACATCCAGGCCGTTGTCGAGGAATAATGCCACAATTTCTTTCTGGTTATTCGCGCAGGCATACCATATCGGCGATACACCATCGTTGGTGGAAATGCCGAGATCGGCGCCTCTTTCCACTAAAAGGGTTACCAATGCCCTGTTGGTTTCGTAACAGGCGATCAGCAGGGCGTTTTCACCGTTGTGGTTCACGTGATTGATATCGGCGCCATTGTCCAGCAGCAGTTGCACCATCGGTATATGCCTGGAGCGGGTGGCGAACAACAGGGGAGAGTCTCCCGTCTTGTTGGTGGTATTTACATTTCCACCATGGTCTACCAACAGTTTTACAACCTCTGTATTACGCCAGGAGGCGGCAACGAGCAATGCGGTTTCCGCATGGTTGTTCTCCAGGTTTGCTTCCACGCCCCGGCTCAGCAATTCTTTTACCACTTCCGTCTGGCCGGTCTGGGCCGTCAGGTGAAGCAGGCTATTGCCATTGAGGTCATTAATATTGGTGCGGGCGCCCTGTTCCAGCAGGTATACCGCGGTTTGCTTTTGCTTCTGCAGGCAGGCAAAAAACAACGGGGTTTCTCCCTGGTGATCTTCATAGTCAAGGTCGGCGCCGTCGGCGATCAGCAGCTTTACGATATCCAGGTAGCCACGATGCGCTGCATAGTGAAGGGCGGTACGTCCTTTTTCATCTGTGTATTTCACATCTACTTCCTTGTTGGCCAGCAGCAGCTCGGCAATTTTCCTTTTTCCGCCTTCGCAGGCTACTATGAATGACATGGACATGGAATGATATTTTTTAGGCTATTATTTTTTTACAGCCAGGAGTATCTCCACGGTTTTTGCTTTGAGGTTGTCGCCGGATGCCAGCATCATCGCTGTTTCATCTTTGGTGTTGGTGATAGAAGGATCTGCACCCAGCTCCAGCAGCAGTTTTACCTTTCTGTATATGTCTTTGGCTGCTTCCTGTGAATAGTTAACGTTAATAGCACATATTTTATGCAAAAGGGTATTGCCTTCGTCGTCCTGTTGATTCACATCCCTGCCGGTTTTTTCCAGCAGCCGTTGCATAACAATGATCGGTTTTTCAATGATCCAGTCCCAGCCGGATTTGGGATGGCTGTAGTATGGAGCCGTGTTTTCAAGATCGGCACCATCGTCTACCAATTGTTCCAGCAATGCCGCGTCTTTTTCGCTGCCCGACATCATACGGAGGTATTCCGATAACGCAGTTTCATGGTCACGGTTCTGCTGGCTGAAATCCGGTAATCCTGCGGCAGCAAGCTTTTTGTATATCTCTCCGTCCATTTTATGTGCCAGGGCATAATAGAATACAGAGTTGCCCTTATTGTCCTGCTCGTTTGGCTGCACGCCGTTTTCGATCAGGATATCCAGGAGATGCGGCTTATCTCTTTCCACTGCCACATGCAGCGCATTTTGTTGCACAATATTGGTTTTGGCGGGATCAACTCCTGCTTTGATCAGCAAATCGATATAAGCCAATTGTCTGTCTTTGGGTATCATATTCAGCCTTACCGCCTGTATGACCAGGGTGTCTTCAGCATTATCCAGGAAATCAGTATTCAGTCCGGCATCAATCAGCGCCTGTACGATTTCCGGCGCTGCCCATATATTGA
>CAKSVK010000261.1 GCA_934502905.1 uncultured Chitinophagaceae bacterium | reverse complement strand
TAGCATTGCTGGGATTGTAGTGTTTGAAGAAAAACTGTTTTACATCTTCCAGCGTAGCATGTTCAATATGGTCCAGGGAAGCGCCGATGGTCATCCAGCGATACGGATGTCTTTTAAATGCCAGGTTGCGCAGCTTGTGCCACACATCGCCATATGGCTTGTTGATATAATGTTCCTTGAACTCTTCCGATACGACTTTTCTTTGCACTTCCAGGCTTTTTTCTCCGAAGGCCAGGCTCAGCATCCTGTCGCTTTCCAGCCAGAAGGCGGTTTCTATGTTCTCTGCCGGCAACTGGCAATAGTAATCCGTAAAGTCGTTGGTGGTGAATGCATTATTTTCGCCGCCTGCCACCTGCAGCGGCTCATCGTAGGAAGATATGTTAACGGAACCGCCAAACATCAGGTGCTCAAATAAATGTGCAAAGCCTGTTTTCTCCGGATTTTCATCTCTTGCACCTACATCATACAGGACATTTACAATAGCCATAGGGGTAGAGTGATCTTCATGCACAACAACTCTCAGCCCGTTCTTTAATTCAAATTGTTCAAATTGGATCATAACATTGCTTTGTGCCAAACCAATTTGCAAATATGAGAAATAAATTGTTAACCTTTTGTCGTTTTTCGGGATCGCCGGGAAAATCATCATGCGCATCAACTTAAGCCGGGGCCCGTCCTTGCACCGGGAAGAACTTTCCCGCAACTGCTGCAGCGTTCGTGATGGATGAGGAATTTTCATAACCGCAGAACGATCAGTGAATACTGCTGTATTGTTTCAAAATCAGCGGGAAATCTTTCCTTGTATCATCAGCGTTGTTACTGAATTGTTTGAATGCTTAAACCCGTTCGGGGTGAGATGTTTTGGTTCTCAGGGTTGACGCGTATGCCTTGCGCTGACCGCTCAGGAAATATGCTTATATATACTATCCCTCCCGGACAAAAGCTCAGAGAATGCTTTCCGGGCGCATGGAAAGGACCATCAGCTCACCCTCCCTGTTGATGAGCAGCTTCAGCTTTCTTTTGGGTTCCTGCAGCAGGTTCTTATAAGCCTGTATATTGCCGCTGAAGTTGTTATCCACGCCTACCAGCACATCGCCTGTCCGTAAGCCGGCTTCATCCGCAGGTGAATTTTCTATAATATCTTCTATTACTATCCTGCCATCTATGAAATAAATGCTCATGCCGGTGTAGGCATAGTCAAATTTGGAGTGATAATGGGTATTGGGTGTAATGTGGATCTCTTTTTTGGGGTAGTTGAGGGTCATATTAAAACGCCGCATCAGGTCATTGCCTATCAGTCCTGCCAGGTAAGGATATGCGGTAATATTATACATATCTTCATAGATATAGGTAGGTACATTTCTGAACTTATACCTGCCGATCTTTACCCGTTTCATCGTGGTAATGCGCATGGACGCCTTCCCACCCAGTCCTTCCGCCTGTGTTAAAAAAGTTTTTTTGTTTGCCTTAAAAACAAGGCTGTCATTTACATAAGCTTCAGACAGCAGGTAACAAAGTCCGGCACCCGTATCAAAGTAGAAACGGGCATCATAGTCCCCCCATTCCCTGAACTGGGAATTGACGATGGGAATGGAAGTGAGAAGGGGCTTTAAAACATGTCCTCTTTTTTTGTATTTGAATTTTCCGGGTGTGTAAACTGTTATAATATAATTATCAAAATTGATGTGTACAATATAACGGCTGAGAAAGCTCAACCCGATGATCCCGTCTATTTTGACCCCATATACACTGGAAAGAATGGCATAGTCGTTTACGTGAAAGTTCAGGCTATCAACCGTCAGGCCCGGCAGGTGCAGGTCAGCGTTGTACAGGAAGTTTACTTTCCG
The DNA here is from genome assembly GCA_934502905.1 of uncultured Chitinophagaceae bacterium. Taxonomy (GTDB): domain Bacteria; phylum Bacteroidota; class Bacteroidia; order Chitinophagales; family Chitinophagaceae; genus Agriterribacter. The sequence continues at coordinate 1,853 of CAKSVK010000261.1, read as the reverse complement.
GATGCCGGCGATGCCCCTTATGGTCCTGTCTGACGGTACGGTTGGTATCTGCAGCTCGGCAACAGTACCCGAGTCAAGGGATATTCCGCCGCTGCCGGTATCCAGTATAAAGTTCAGCGTATCCTTATAATGGTTCAGCAATGCCTGGATGGTTATTACCCCACCGCTATGCTGGTGAAAAGAAAAGCTGGTGATCATCCGTGAGGCTGTTTCGTCTGCAGGAGCCTGGCTGTAAACGGACAGGTGCCTGCAGATCAATACAATAGAAATGACCAGGATTCTTTTCATATATCCTATAAAATTAGGGCATATTATATATAAAATCCAGCCATTCATCAATCAAATAGTTAGTATTTTTGCGGCGAAATGAAAGCGGAGGATATATTACAGAAAGCATTGGCTTTTGAATTTTTAACGGTGGAAGAGGGGATGCATCTATACCATGAAGCAGCCCTGAGCGAATTGATGCATGTGGCAGATGAAATGCGTAAGGTGCATGTGCCGCACGGAAAGGTCACCTGGCAGATAGACAGGAATGTAAATACTACGAATGTATGTGTTGCCAATTGTAAGTTCTGCAACTTCTACCGCATCCCGGGCCATGCGGAAGCATATATAACGGATATGGATACCTATCGTACCAAGATCAGGGAAACGATCCGGTATGGGGGCGACCAGTTATTACTGCAGGGCGGGCATCATCCCGGCCTGGGACTGGAGTTCTACACCAGTACTTTTAAAGCCATAAAAGAAGAATTTCCCGATATCCGTTTGCACGCACTGGGTCCTCCTGAAGTAGCGCATATCTGCAAATTGGAAAAAATGAGCCATCATGATGTGCTGAAGGCTTTGAAGGAATCGGGGCTTGATTCGCTGCCGGGAGCCGGCGCGGAGATACTGATCGACAGGGTCCGTCGTTTGATCAGCAAGGGTAAATGTGGCGCGCAGGAATGGCTCGATATCATGCATGAAGCGCATAAGCTGTATATTACCACCAGTGCTACCATGATGTTCGGACATGTGGAAACCATCCGGGAGCGTTTTGAGCACCTGGTGAAAATCCGGGAGGTACAAAGCCGCAAGCCGGCAGATGCCAAAGGATTTCTGGCTTTTATACCCTGGACTTTCCAGGATGTAGATACCCTGTTGACCCGTATCAGAGGGGTACAGAATCTTACTACCGCTGAAGAATATATCCGCATGATCGCATTATCCAGGATCATGCTTCCCAATATTAAGAATATCCAGGCTTCCTGGTTAACCGTAGGCCGGAAAACGGCCCAGATCTGTTTACACGCCGGCGCCAACGATTTCGGCAGTATTATGATCGAAGAAAATGTGGTAAGCGCGGCAGGCGCTCCCCACCGGTTTACCTATAAAACCATACAGGATGCTATAAGCGAAGCCGGTTTTGAACCTCAGCTCAGAAACCAGGAATACGACTGGCGTGAAATACCGGAAATGATCGAAGAGCAGGTGATCAATTATTAGGATATTCCGGTACTTTACAGGCAGCCCGGTAAAGTTGCGTGGAGACACGCAACAGGGCGATTCCTTTTGATACCGTTGTTGGTGTTCGTGGGAGTGCCTATGTGTGAAGCAGTCACCAACAACCGGTAACATTCGCGTATCGTTGGTGAGCTTGTTCACATATTTGCTCACAACACCTAACAATAGCGGGAAAATACCTGGCTGGTAGCAAGATAATACGCTGTGCTTAACCTGGATCCTGCAGGGATATATGAGTAAAACCCAAGCACAGATCAGCCAACGACACAAAGTGCAGCTACATACATGCACTAGTGTCATGTCAAACATGAATTTTCATTTGAGATCTCCCGCAGATTCCGCTG
>CAKSVK010000260.1 GCA_934502905.1 uncultured Chitinophagaceae bacterium | reverse complement strand
ATCCGGTTCCGGTAATATAGAAAAATGGCTGCAGTTGCATCCTGCCAGGGCGAAGCAGCTGGGGTTGCTTTTGATAATATTGAGCATTGCTGCATGGATTGCAAAAGACGGCTGGGGAATAGGAGGTTTTTCTGCTTTCCTGCTGATAATGACTGTGGCAAGTATAGTGGTAGCAATTGCCCCGATGCAGTATGTCCACATACATCATTTGGCTTTTCTTACCGCAGTATGTTTTCTTTTTGAACTCATAATCTTTTGAATATGCCGGCCAATAAAAAATATCTGAGCTCACCGGGGCAGAAGGTTTTAAAAGTATCCGCTGCATTATTGGGTGGCTATATGGTGACATCTGCCTTACATCTTTTCTTATTGCTGTTTCTGGATAAGAAAACGGTGCTGGTTACGATGTTTTTTTCAACTTATATCCTGTGGGCGATACTGATGATATTCGCTTTTCTGGCGAAGAGCGGCTGGAAGATATGGGGGTGGTACCTGCTCATCAGTCTGATCTTTTTTTCTCCATTTCTCTACCGGATGCTGTTCCGATAAATTAGACCTACAACGATGAACCTCAGAAATTATAATATTTATTTTCATACCCATACTATCAGCGGCATTATTATAACAGCAGTACTATATGTTATATTTTTTGCGGGGTCGTTTTCGTTTTTTAAGCAGGAGATCTCCAACTGGCAAAAAGATACGCCAGGGGCTGTTAATGGGAATCTTAACTATGACCAGATCATAGATTCTGTGGGCAGGAAATATAACCTGTATGGCCGGGAAGTCTCATTGTATTCCCAGCCGCATTCTGCAAAAGTGAACGTATATGTGTCTGATTCGAAGGATACGGTGAACAATAAGGAAGCAGGCTCATTTTTTTACCTGAACCCGCAAACCTTTACCATGCAGGATTACCAGACCTCGTATGATCTCGGGGAATTCCTGTACCGGCTGCATTTTCTTGCGCAGATCAAATATCCGGTGGGATACTACCTGGCAGGCGGCGTAGCGTTCATATTTCTCTTTGCCTTATTAACCGGGTTATTGGTGCACTGGCAGAAGATCGTTTCCAATTTTTATATTTTCCGTCCCTGGGAAAAGCTGAAAACCGTATGGACGGATTTACATACAGCGCTGGGTGTCATCAGTTTTCCGTATATGTTTGTATTTGCTGTGACAGGAGCCTATTTCCTGATCAGTTATCCGTTGTTCACAAAGCCGGTAACAGCTACTCATTTTAATGGCAGCCAGGATTCCCTGTATGCCGCGCTTGGGTATGGCGGACATGATTTTGAGCTGGAGAATAAACGCGTTGGAAAAACCATTCATGTAAATGATTTTGTAAAGCAGGCAAAGGAAAAATGGGGTAGTGGTGTAAGCATCAATCATGTAGAGGTTATTAATTACGGTGATCAAAGCATGCAGGTGCATATAGCCGGACTGGCAGATATGAAAAAGAAATTCACCAGCAGCGGTGAGCTGGTATTTGATGCGGAAGGTAATATACTGAAGCATACCGACCCTTCAGCTTCTTCTTCCTATACCGATGTGGTGCAAAACCTGATCTATACTTTACACTTCGGAAGCTACGGTGGATACGCCACTAAAATATTGTATTTCCTGCTGGGAATTTCGGGGTGTGTTGTTATTATATCCGGTGTATTGATATGGTTGGTGGCCAGGGATAAAAAGAATATACCTGAAAAGAAACGGAAGTTCAATTTCTGGCTAGCCAATATATACCTGGGCATTTGTCTGAGCATGTTTCCTGTTACGGCTGCTGCTTTTATAGCCGTCAAGCTGAATCCGGAAGGTGGAATGAGTTACATATATAAGTTTTACTTCTTAACCTGGCTTGTCATGAGCATTTTACTGGTAGCAAGACGGGATCTATATAAAACCAACCGTGATTGCATGTTGGCCGGTAGCCTGATAGGCATCTGTGTCCCGGTAGTAAACGGTATGATGACCGGGAACTGGATATGGAACAGCTATAAAAACGGTTATCACGATATATTGCTAATAGATATGTTCTGGATAATGGTATCGGTTGGCGCCTTTATCTGCTGGCGGTTGATCGTGAAGAAACATGAAAAAAACGCTGCTTTAACACCGGCTACAGCGCCTGCCACCAATGTTGCGGCGTCACTCTGATTGTTAGAACAGGCTCAGTTGTTGTACGGTTGGCTGTCTAACAGCGTTACCTGCTGTGATTTCAGTTGCGATGCCGACAGGCGTTCCTTTGATATGGTACACCTGTGTTTCCTGGTACCTGGATGCGACGATGATGTGTGTTTCACCTGCATGTCCGGAAAAAAGACTTTCTACCAGTTCGGGGCGGTTGTTATTTTTAGAAAGGTGTGAAAGGAAGAGATGGCTGAGAAAGCCGGATCGATGTCGTGTAAATAAATCCAGGGCTTCGTTATTGGAAAGATGTCCTAACCCGCCGCTGATACGTTTCTTGAGCATCCATGGATACGTGCCTTTCATCAGCATATCTGTGCAGTAGTTTGATTCCAGGAATACACAATGGCAGAAAGAGAAATACCGGATCACTTTTTCACATGCCTTACCGATATCTGTGAATATGCCTGCATTGACACCGTTGCAGGAGACGACAAAGCTGAACGGATCGGCAGCATCATGAAATTTTTTGAATGATCTTACCTGGAGATCTGCTATACAGATGGGGTTTTCTTCGTCAAAAGTCCGGATAAGCTCAGGATTGAGGGGCAACCGCGATGCCTGCAGCGTTGCAGGAGTAATATACACCGGCAGGGAATACTTTCTGGAGATGGCCACAAGGCCTGTAATATGATCGGAGTGCTCGTGGGAAATAAAAACCGCTTTTACATTTTGCATGGATAATCCCAGCCTGTTCATCCTTTTATCAATCTCCCTTGCAGAGATGCCCACATCTACCAATACGGCAGTGGTATCATTACCGATATAATAGCAGTTACCATTGCTGCCCGAATTCAGTGAGGCGACATATAGAGACATCCCACAAAATTAGGGAAATGAATTTTCCGGTACCGGGGTCTTTGAATAGAAGATGCACTAAGCCGGATATTATTTTTTCGGAGCTTTGCAGCATTTAAGTTACAATGATGACAAGGCAAAGTACTTCATCAGGGAAATGACATTCCACCTTCCGACAGCTATTGGCTGATCCCCGTCTGATACCTTTACATAATGCGTGGTGCCGTCCCCTATATCGTTAAAAGCAAAACCTGGACCCCCATTATCCTTCCGGTAATGTAGATTCTTTAATATCTATCACATATGTTTTAGACCATTTATCGTGCCACGGAAAGCAGGGGGAACTCAGGGCGCTGAGCGCTTCAAAGGGAACTATTCTGCAAAACCCTCTTGTAAAGGCTGTGCGGGTGGATATAGGAGTGCCATCAAGATTGACGGCTTTAGTACCTGTCAGGTATTTGCCAACGGTTCTGCCCTTCATAAGCGTTTCGGAAAGGCCGAAGAAAATGGCCATGATCACTGCCCACAGGATCCTGTCCAGTAAGTTGTCAATAAGGTTATCGCTTTCCGCCAGGTCTACTGCATCCGGAAATATGGAATAATATACAAAACCAAGAATGAATGAAAACAGGAAGAAGACGATCACATCTATAATGTAATTTGCAAACCGTTTACCATGTGATGCCTGTACAAGGTGAGCTTCAAAAGCCAGTACATG
>CAKSVK010000259.1 GCA_934502905.1 uncultured Chitinophagaceae bacterium | reverse complement strand
CATTTTTGCAGGGTGTCTTTTCCAATGCGCCGTGCCAGCTCCTGAAAATGCGGTACTGCAGATACTTTGAAAGCCTCTGCCAGGGTCAGGTCTTTGTTCCAATCATTCACTTCCCTGGTAATGCCGTCCCAGGGTATTACGGTGCTGTCGTTCAGAACAGTGCCGGTTTGAAGCGCTACGAGGCTGGTTATGATCTTGAAGGTGGATGCGGGGCTCATCCTGGTGGTATCCCTTTTTAAATTATATACTTTTATTTCACCCCTGCCATTATCATACAATGCAAATGAACCTTCTGCATGGTGCTTATCAAAAAAGGGTTTCAGATCTGCAGACTCCTTGATATTATCAAAACAGGATGGAAGAAAAACAGCCAGAACAAAAAGATAAAAACAGTACCGCTTCATTATTTAATTATTAATCTGTTGAGCACAAACTGAGCGCAAAATTATTATTTTGTAAGCACACCCAGCGACTTGCCGACTTTTTCAAAGGCCGCGATCGCTTTGTCAAGATGGTGTTGCTCATGTGCTGCGCTCAGTTGTACCCTGATGCGCGCCTGCCCTTTGGGAACAACCGGGAAAAAGAAGCCGATCACATAAATACCTTCATCCAGCAGCTGCGCTGCCATGTTTTGTGCTAAAACGGCATCGTAGAGCATTATGGGAACGATAGGATGGTCGCCGGGTTTGATATCAAAGCCCTTCTCCGTCATTTGCTGCCGGAAATACCTGGTATTCCATTCCAGCTTATCGCGTAAGGCCGTTGTTTCGCTGAGCATCTCCAGCACGGCGATGGAGGCACCCACAATACTGGGGGCAACAGTATTAGAGAACAGGTAGGGCCTGGATCGCTGGCGGAGCATGTCAATTACTTCTTTCCTGCCGCTGGTAAAGCCGCCGGAAGCGCCGCCCAGTGCCTTACCCAGTGTGCCCGTGATAATATCTATTTTTCCCATCACTCCCCTGTATTCGTGCGTTCCACGCCCTGTTTTACCTATGAACCCGCTGGAGTGGCATTCATCTATCATTACCGCTGCATCGTATTTGCCGGCGAGTACACATATGGTATCCAGTTGTGCAATAGTGCCGTCCATGCTGAAGGAGCCGTCTGTAACAATGACCCTGCTACGGGCGGATTGTGCTTCCTGCAGCTTTTTTTCCAGGTCAGCCATATTATTGTGTTCGTAGCGGAACCGCTGTGCCTTACATAACCTAACACCATCTATGATAGATGCATGGTTAAGAGCATCTGATATTATGGCATCCTTATCATCAAAAAGGGGCTCGAATACACCACCATTGGCATCAAATGCCGCCGCGTACAAAATAGTATCTTCAGTGCCCAGGAAAGCCGCGATCTTTTGCTCCAGCTCTTTATGGATATCCTGCGTGCCGCAGATGAACCGTACACTGCTCAACCCATATCCCCGTGTATCAACATACCGTTTTGCCGCTTCAATAACCTTCGGGTGGGATGATAGTCCGAGATAGTTGTTGGCACAAAAATTTATGACAGGTTGCGAAGACCTGCCGGGTATCTGCACTTCAATGTCGGCGCCTTGCGGACTGGTAATGATCCTTTCCTGCTTATATAAGCCGTTGTTTTTAATTTCTTCCAGTTCCTGCCTGATCCGTGTGACAAGTTTTTCGTTCATCGTAGTAATTTTTTGTTTACAGCCCCTGATCGCCTGATCCGGTATCATCCGGCAAACCCTGCATGCCTGTTGTAAGGATAACAGGTGTTGTTGTTAAAGCAGTTATTCCCGGCAAACCTACGTGCTTTTTGAAAAACAATAAAATCCGGAATACAGCAGATAATTTTTCCGGTTTCATTTGTAAAGCCCCAATTTTGCTTATTTGAAGTATGAAGCATCCAGGAAAATTATCCATCGAAGATTTTACTTATCCGTTGCCGGAAGAAAGAATTGCCAGGTTCCCGCTGCCGGAAAGAGATAGCTCAAAGCTGTTGATATACAAAAAGGGAGAGGCAATGACGGAGGATATTTACCGGAACATTGCGGCGTATATACCAGATGACGCCATGCTGCTGTTTAATAACACGAAAGTGATCGCCGCGCGGCTCCTGTTTACCAAGCCGACGGGTGGCCAAATAGAGATATTTTGTCTCGAACCTGCTGCGGATTATCCTGATGTATCAACGGCGATGCTTAAACGAAATTTGGTGAAATGGAAATGCCTGGTAGGAGGGGCCGGCAAGTGGAAGCACGGTACCGTGCTGGAGAAGGCAATTGACCATGAAGGCAGGCCGTTGCTGTTGAAGGCATCTGTGTGCGGAAGGAATGAAAATGCCTTTGAAATACAATTTGAGTGGAATGCAGATATCAGCTTCTCCGAAGTGATCGTCGCAGCAGGTTCCATTCCCCTGCCACCCTACCTGAAACGGAAGCCTGAGGAAAGCGATGCCGAACGTTACCAGACGATCTATGCCCGGCATGACGGGTCCGTGGCAGCTCCTACAGCCGGACTTCATTTCACGGATGACGTATTTCAGTCCCTTTCGGAAAAAGGTATCCGTACAGGTTTTGTAACATTACATGTAGGAGCGGGAACCTTTCAACCCGTAAAGTCAATGCAGATGGATGGGCATATCATGCATACGGAATATATAGAAGTGTCGCTTGATCTGATCAACAGGATGATCGGGCATGACGGTGCTTTTTTCTGTGTGGGCACCACCTCGTTACGTACTATTGAAAGCCTTTACTGGATGGGGGTAAAAATCATACAGAACCGGTCTGTTACGATAGTAGAGCTTCCTGTCAGCCAGTGGGAAGTATACGACCAGGCTGATCCCGAAATTCCAGCCAAAGAGGCATTACAGGCGCTGGCGGTGTGGATGAAAGATCATAAGCTGGATATTTTGTATAGTAAAACACAGATACTGATCGCACCCGGTTATCGCTTACGGGTGATAAAAGGACTGATCACCAATTTTCATCAGCCGGGCTCAACCTTACTCTTGCTGGTAGCGGCTGTTACAGGAGACAACTGGCGGAAGATCTACCAGTATGCGCTGGATAATGATTTTCGTTTTTTAAGCTACGGAGACGGTTGCATTTTGTTTTCGGAGTAAGGGAAAATCCAATGTAAAGGTGGAGCCTTTTCCCAGGGTACTGTCGACTTTTATTTTCCCTTTCTGGGCTTCTACCATGGCTTTCACATAGCTAAGCCCGAGCCCGAACCCTTTTACATTGTGAATGTTCCCGGTATGCGCCCGGTAGAACTTTTCAAATACCCTGGCTACCGTTTCCCTGGACATGCCGATGCCATTGTCTTCTATCCGGATCCGGATACCGCTGCCTGTATTTTGCGTGGAGACGTTTATATGGAGCCCTTCGTCCTTGGAATACTTCACTGCATTGTCGATCAGGTTGCTGATCAGGTTAGTAAAATGAACTTCATCTGCTTTAATGAGGTCCTTTTTTGCACGTAGCTGTATGGCGATAGAGCCGTTTTTTGCATCCAGCTGCAGTTTGAAATTCTCCACTACATTGGTGATCACCTCATTCACATTAATAGGCTGCATATTCAGCTGGATCTCTTCCTTATCCAGCAGGGCCGCCTGCAGGATCGTTTCCACCTGCTTGTTCATCCGCCTGTTTTCATCCTTGATAATGCCCCGGAAATACTGCATTTTCTCCTTGCTGTCCAGTACTTTTTCATTGTTGAGCGCATCCACGGCCAATGATATTGTAGCTAGCGGCGTTTTGAAC
>CAKSVK010000258.1 GCA_934502905.1 uncultured Chitinophagaceae bacterium | reverse complement strand
AAAGTCGAGTAGGCCTGGGCATTTCAGCCCAAGCCGCTCACAGAACCGTGCTTGAGACTCTCACCTCACACGGCTCTTGTTATCCAATCATTCTTTTATTCCAAGTTTCCAATGATAAAACAAGTCAGGATATTCCTTTTGTATTGCATGGTATTTTATTAGCACAGCATGCTTTCTTTTTATTCTGTATTTATTTCTTATCCACTTTCTGATTTTCACATTTAAATAAAAGAATATTTTCAGCATATTGTCTCTGTAAAACCGAGTGTAGTAGTTTACCCACCCTCTGATTTTGGGGTTAAGTATCTTAGCAAAGCCTTCCAGCGACTGACCTATATTTCTCGGTATCAGTACAGCTTTTATTACTTCTCGGATACTCGTTTTAGCCTTGTTACATATAGCCGGAGCAAAAATCATGTATGTACGTTTACCACGTCCAAACTTATCTTTCTTCATCCTTGGCTGATAACTATAACTAAGGAATGTGAAGCTTTCATTAGTATGATGTTCGGTACGGTGATAGTTTTTACAATACACAATCTTTGTCTTTTCAGGATGAAGTGTAAGATTATACTCCTGCATCCTACTTACCAACAGTAACAACAACCTTTCAGCTTCTTCTTTCGTGCCGCAATGGATAACTATATCATCCGCATACCGCTCGAAGGGGCATCTCGGATTGGTTTCATCCATCCATTTGTCAAAGGCGTGATGCAGGTACAGATTAGCCAACAACGGGCTTATTACACCTCCCTGCGGTGTACCTTGTGTTCTTACCGCAATGCTGCCGTCCTCTTTTTCTGCTGAAGCTTTGAGCCATCTTTCCACATACATCAGCACCCACTTTTCCTGCGTATGCCTTTGTAGCAATTGCAGTAGTATGGAATGGCTGATGTTGTCGAAATACCCTTTAATATCAACGTCTATCACCCATGCATATTTCACACAGTTATCCTGGCACCGGCTTAATGCATCATGTGCACTTTTGCCGGGCCTGTAACCGTATGAGTAATTGTGAAATAGAGTTTCCATTACTGGTTCAAGATAATCTTTTACTACTCCCTGTGCAATACGGTCACTTACGGTGGGGATACCCAATGGTCTTAACCCACCCTGTTTCTTGGGAATAAATACTGTTTTCACCGGAGGTGGAAAATAGCTGCCCGATGTCATGCGGTTCCATAGTTTGTACAGGTTGGCTGACATATCTTTATTGAACATCTTTATGCTCTGTCCGTCAATGCCAGCTCCTCCTGCTTTGGACAGCACTTTAAGGTAGCTATCATACACCATTCTCTTGGTGATAGGTAATGATTTTGTCATTTTCTTTACTCTTCTTCCTTAACGGTTGTTTGCACAACCATAAGTTGTGATTAAATACTTTTGACCAGATAACCGAAGCCCTTCGCTACATCCGCCTTTCGGCGGATATCATCACTACTATGGCTTCGTCCGACGCTTGCCAGTGTATCTCCCACCTTTGGTGAAATTGAGTTGCAGTAATAAGCTCTATAATCTATCATTATATCGCCTGCCATGTATGACATCCTGCAAAGCCTTTTGGCACACCACCAGCGAAGCCTCTCCTGTTCCGAATAAGAGCCTGTGTAATGCTCCTGCCGTCTTTATGCCGGTTGGCCTGTGACCAGTAAGCAGCTATCCGTCACAGTCTGTCCTGCCAGACTTTTCTTACCAGCAGTTTTGCCAACATTTGATTGCTTTCGACACATTAAGTAAACGGTTCATTCACATTCAGCTTCATTACACTTACCTGATTACGCTGAAGCGTAACCTTTTAACCCAAACGTTCAGCACCATATCTTTTGAATACAGCACCTTTGGGTGGTTTGCACACCTTATCTGCATAATGTGTGCGGCAGGCCGACTGCCATCTCTTATTCAACACTGAGCTTTATATCTTAGCATACGCTCATTCAGGACACACGAAAAGGTGCAAAAAAAGCAGGAGACATTCCGGGGGAAGTACTGAAGCAGCTCAATAAGGGAAGCATTGAAACCGTTAACCTCACCGAATGGCTGGCCGTAGACCATCCCGCGCTCATCGCCTGTACGTTCCCGGGAATAGGAATTCCCGATATGCTTATACAAAATATTTTGACAGGGATAAGAAAGCAGAAGCAAAATACCACCATGAACACTATCCGGCTGGTGGGTCTTTCCCTTTTCAATCACTATACTGACAAAACAGGTCACATCAGTATATTCGAAAAACTTTCCTCTCACAGCTCAGACAGCATACGATGTTATGCTCCTTACCTGGTCTCACCAGACAATACGATGGATATCCGGAAAAAGCTCACCCTGCTGGAGAAGCTGGCTGCCGACAAACACTTCGGGGTACGGGAGATCACCTGGATGGCAATACGCCCGGATATTGAAAAAGACCTGGATACCGCTATCCGCATCCTGAGCCAATGGTCAAAAAGCACAGATGAGCATATCAGGCGCTTCTCTTCAGAAGTTATACGCCCCAGGGGCGTTTGGTGCAAACACCTGGAAACGCTGAAAGATAAGCCGGAACAGGCATTACCCATCCTGGAAAACCTGAAGGCAGATCCGTCAAAATATGTGCAGGACAGTGTGGCCAACTGGTTGAACGATGCCAGCAAGTCCCGGCCTTCTTTTGTGAAAGAGACCTGCCAACGTTGGGAAAAGGAAAGTCCGGTGAAAGCAACCCGGTATATAGTAAAAAAGGCGCTCAGGACTATTAACCAGTAGCTTTCTTTTCAGCAGTATAGAGGTATGGGAGGTTTGCTAAACCGGTTATCATGAGTCACTATGGTAAATAGAAGGGAATGCTGTAGGTGTACAGGCAGTCTACTTTCCGGTTATGCGAAATAGCGGGTTCCCATTGTTCTACATCTTTTAAGAACTTCACTACTGCATCCTGTAATATGCGGTTATTTTGATTTGCAAAATTGATCCGCGTGAGCTTGCCGTCTTTGGTCACAAAAAACTCAAATTCCACGATGCCCTCTATACCCTTTTTCAGGGCTTCTTCGGGATACAGCATATTTTCGATCACATAGCTTTCAAAGCTGTATGCATCTTTAGGAGTGGGCTTTTTGTCGAGCCGGCAATTGAAGCCTGTATTGGCACCGGTCTCATCAAAGCAGGCCAGGTCTTTCAGCTTGCTGTTTTCATATGTCTCCACCGTTGCCGGCTTACCGTTCTCGTGAAACCATTTCCAGCTACCGTCATGGAAGCCGGCAGTATAACTGCCTTCAGATTCAGGTGTACCATCGGCATACCAGGTTTTCCATAAGCCGGATTTTACATTGGAAGTGATCAGCCCCGAGTCAGCGATCTTCCCATTTTCATGCCATGAGGTATAACTGCCCTCGAGTACATTATTGTCAAATGTTGTCGTCATTTTTTTTTGCCCGCCAGGATAGTAACCTTCATATACGCCATGTTTCAGACGAAGCTTTTTGTCTTTGTACCCGGCTTTCAGCAATGGCTTTCCATCGGGGTAAAAGGCGATTACCTCCCATATTCCATCTGCATTCTGTATCATATTGCCATTAAAGGCGGCATTCTTTTTGGAGGTGGGCGAAAGACTCGCATTAAAATAAACGGGAATGCTGTCCTGCGCATACCCGTTCAGCGCCAAGCCACAGATAACCCATATGAATATCGTCTTCATTATGTAAATGTAAAATAGAAGTGTTGAAAAAAAGTATAAAATCCTGCTTTTGGCATTCAGGCTGATCTCAACCCATGCCTTACCCGGCTTGCAACAAACACCCTAGTGTCATGTCAGCGATAAAACGACAGCTAA
>CAKSVK010000257.1 GCA_934502905.1 uncultured Chitinophagaceae bacterium | reverse complement strand
TTACGATGCGGGAATTGTATAAACCTAATGCTGCCGAATAAATATTTTGCCTGTCCGGGTTATTACCTACACACAAAATTTTAGGGTCCTGCGGATTATTGATGTCCAATGAAAAATCATCACCTGTCATCACCCAATACAGTTGGGGGCTTATCATCCGTGATAAAGGAATTTTTGCCGATGCAATCTGCCCCTGCAACTGGTCTTGCGCTCCACCCTGCCACGCATCCATAAAGGGCGACAAATAATTTTCCAGTTCGGGATATGAAGTAAGGATAGTGAATACGTCTGCGTATTTTTTGTTCAGCAATTCAATGGCATGGGGGAACGTGCAATACTTACCATCTTCATAAATTCTCAAATACCAAATGATGGCAGCTAATAAGATTATTGGGCTATCCACAAAGAAATCCCCTTGTTTCAAAATCCACGACTTGTTAAGGTTTAGCATGATGGTGTAAGCCGCTTCGTAGGCATCTGAAATGTCCGTCATAAAATGGGGATTAATTGGATTGCAGCGGTGGCTTCGGCGGGGGTCGTCGAAATTGATCACATAAAATTTTGGCTTTACCTTATACTTTTCTGCGTGCTTAAGCAAATGGTTATAGGCTATGGTAGATAGGTCATCAAATTTGAAGTCGTAGATGTACATCGAAAATCCTTTTTCGATGTGTTGCTTAATATAGTTGTTTACAATAGCATAGCTTTTTCCACTGCCTGGGGTGCCAAGCACGATCGAGGCTCGAAAAGGGTTAACTACATTAACCCAACCGTTGTTCCATTTTCCTTTGTAATAAAATTTGGTGGGAAGATTGACCGAGTATTCATTTTCCATCAACTTTGTTTCCTGCTGGAAACTCTCGTTCTCGTTGTTGAACACATCGTCCATCAGGTTGTTGCGAAGCAGGCGGTTCATCCATACGCCTGCCATGAGCAGGGCTATATATCCTATACCTGTGGTAATGATGTAAAGTAAAGCGGCAATACCTGCCGATAATTTCAGTAATGATGTGTTCAGGAAGAAAAAGACAAACCCGATCACTAAGGCAGTGTTAATCTTAGTCCATGTGATCTTTTCATTCTTTACGCCCTTTGTTCCCAAACAGCTCAATGCCAGTAAGGTCAGGGCGAAAATTTTGCTATAAAGCGTATTGGAAAATAGCCCTGCGGTTCGGTTGAAGCCAGTGAGTATCTTGCCTATGATTTCTAAGATCCAGCCACGTTCTGCAAAAAAACCGTAACAGAACCAATAGAAGTGCATGAGCACCAGCAGGATGCTTACTGCACGCATAAAAGCCATAATCTTAGCTAATCCTCTCAAATCATCTTCTCCTTGCATAATCAAAAAATTATTGTAAGGGATGAATGTAGAGTCGGTACACAGGTGTAATCGAGAAGTGGCGGCCTATGGCGTCAGGAGGCAAGGTATGGCGGATCAGAAAGAACGAAATGATTTATGACTAAGGGAATGGCTATCTGTGATATACAGTATAGTAGAGATTGGTTACATCATAGCGCAACCTGTACATTTATGTATTTCATCAATAGCGTCCTCTTCAGAGAACATTTCAAGGAAGTCATGCCAGTTGAGGATATCATGCTTGTGCATATAATCTTTATTTCTCTGTAAGATTTCTGCCGGTGCGGTCATCTGTAACTGAATTATTTCATCAGCAGGGAGCAGACCTTCTTTTAATATATAATCTGTCATCATAGCCGGCTTTTGTCTGGTAGCCTTTCTCCATAATCCGGCGCATCCGCTTCCTTCTATTTTTCGCTTCGGTTCTTTTGCTAAAACATCGGCTCTTTTTTTCCCGGAGGTTTTTTGCAATTGTTGCCGCCATAGATCATGCCTGCGCAGATAATCGTTGTCAAGTTGCTGCTGTGTCATACAGCCCTGCAATCTTGGTTTAGCCCTGGCTTCCATTATGACGATATATCGGAGATATTCTTTACGGTGGTGATGTAACTCCTCTGGCTGTGTTGCAGGGCAAAATTTGCAGGCTGATTTAGGGGGTACAGGCAATCCGATGGAACGAATGACGTCCTTACAAGCCTCCCGATCTAAGCCCCATTCAATGAGTGGATACCAATACTCGTATTTGTCGTCCTGTATGCCGATAGCATGATGATACCGTTTCTTATCTTTCGGACTGCAATCGTATCCTATCACTTTCTTTACCTTGCCGCCACTTCTCCAATAGTCAGCAGCCATCGGCCAGGATTCGGTCCACTTGTTTTGCGGTACCACCTTCCATTTAAGAGAACAGCTTTTAAATCCAAATGCAAGTGATGGCAGCGTACCATTGGTAAGGCAATTTTCACCAAGGGTATAGTATGGAGGCCAATTTCTGAAATCAACTGGTTGGTATCGGACAACGGTTACGGAGGGGAATCCAACTGATGATAGCCAAGTATTGATAATCGGCAGATAGTTGTAGGTTTCTGTTTTTTCATCGCCTGTGTCGGCAAAGAGAATCGCATCAGGACGAATACCACGCTTATAAAATTCTACCAAAACCGCTGTACTATCTACACCAAGCCCATACGCTACTATAAGAGGTTGCCTCTTAATTTCTTCAATCGTTTTGAATAAATTGGTTTGTAATACTTTCATAATTTTCATTTTTTTGATGAATAATGAAGCATTACCCGGCTTCGGCTGAGTAAGACCAAAAAGCACACGCAAATTAATGTGTGCTTTGTGCGGCTGATCTTGTGTTCATTGCGGAATTTTTTGGGCGCCCCGAAAGCTGAAGCCGAACTTTGTGCAGGAATTCAGGAATAAAACTTTTTATTTGGGGTACTTTTCGTTATTAATTATTAGTATTATTGACTTTACAAAAAACTGCGAGGTATGGAACAGGATATTGAAAAGCTAAGAGAACTACTTTTAAGGGCATACCAAATATTGATGGAGGCTCCGGATAGCCATGCTGGCGGAGACAGTTGGCACTCACAGGAACAACTAGAACTCATGGAAAGTATTGCAGATGCTTTGAATATCGAGGAAAAGGATCGGTGATAAGTGAGTACGTTGAAATAATTTGACTATTGATTTTTACTTCGCTTTCTTTTCTTTTTCTTCATACGGTTGGTAAATGCCAGTTCCTCGTAATCCTCACCCTGTGCCTCCGGCAATAATCCGCCCAATCCGTCTATCAATCCCCAATCATCGGTGGGTTGTTCTTTATTAAGGAAGTCAAAAAGACCGTGTGCGCCTTCTTTATCTTCTATAGTATTTTTATCTGTGGCTGGTAAATATGAGGTGCTGATCTGTTCTGTATTTTGCTGTTGCTCAACTGCCTGTTCTTTCCACCAATCATTAAAGATATTTGCAGAAAGGTTTTTATCCAACTGTGAACCGTTCCAAACTGTACGGCTTTCGTGGTCAATAAATGTTATGCCATAAACCCGCTGGTTATCATTGCGGCGAACAACGGTATTGACGCCCTGCTCCATGAGTTGCTTTTTAAAATCGGCTTCACTTGTGGCGGTGTGCATCGCCGCTTTAATGGTATTTTTAAGGATGGCTTTTGTGGGGTCAGTCTTCATTTTTTCTTTCGCCTGGGCAAAGTGTTTTTGCAGTTCGTCTAACCCTGCGTGCTTGCCAAAAAGGGACGACTTAAAAGGGTTACTGGCTTTTTCTCCCTGTTCGTTCAGGGCAAAATACACCAGCCCATTTTTGGGCTGTCCGCGTAATTCCCCTTTTACTTCTTCAGCCGTAATATTAAACAGGGAAAGCAAAGCGTTATACGTTCCAAGATTGGAGTACTGGTAATAGTTCGGCAGATGCCTTACCACCGATGCAATTTGGC
>CAKSVK010000256.1 GCA_934502905.1 uncultured Chitinophagaceae bacterium | reverse complement strand
AATGCGGCGGTCTTGAAAACCGTTGACTGTCACAGGTCCGGGGGTTCGAATCCCTCTCTCTCCGCCCCAGCTTTTTGATGCCCGACTAAAAGTCGGGCTTTTTTGTTGCCGTGCGTTGCGAAGCAGGCATGCTTCAGCATAAGCCGGGCGACAAAAGGAAAAATGAGCGAAGCGAATGGCTTCGAAAAGCTGAAGCTACCCCTTCCGAGGGATCGTGTGAATAATCCCCTTTCCGCTTTCGCCAGTCTTGAGTTTAACAAAGGCTGCTTTCTTTTTTAATCGGGCATTTTTTGTCCATCCGGCTGGCTTCAGACGCGTTGTATGTATTGCTGATGTCCCTGGGGTTTTTTGCTTAAAAGAATTGTCGACTGAAATTGCATTCGGTATTTTGCGGAAATCAGCATCTTTCGTGAAATACCAGGAGCGCTGTTTAGAAAACAATATTTCCTTCGCGTATCAACGATCTTACCGGCGATATTCTGGATACTGCTTCTGCCGAACAGCTTGCGTCGATAAGTACCATATCGGCAGCATCTCCCGCTTTAGGCCATTGCTGCACGCCTTTATCATCCAGTGGAAGGATATTGGCTGTTGCCAGCTTCAAGCTTCTTGACAATAAAAATTCAGTAGAATAGCCATAAAGCTGTGCCATAAGGTTGGCCTTTTGCAATACACTTCCACTTCCCCAGGTATTCCAATGGTCAATAATGCTGTCGTTGCCGGTCAGTACTGTAACGTTATGTTTGTATAGAGCGGGTATTGGCATTATCAGTCCACCAAAAGGTATAGTAGATACGATACCGATGTTGGCAGCCCCCAGCTGCTCTGCTATTTCTTCCTGTTTTGGTTTTTCCAGTTTTCCTAAAACAAAACAGTGACTTATGAAAGTCTTTTTCTTTAAAACAGGGTTTTCATTTACTTTTTTAATAAGATATTCTACTGTTTTCAAACCTGATTCTCCCGATTCGTGCAAGTGTATATCTATTCCTTTATTATTATCCAAAGCCAGCTGAACTGTAAAATCGATTGTTCTTTCAATAGAGCCATCAATGCTGTAAGGATCCAGTCCACCAATAAAATCAATATCCATCTGCGCAGCATCCTTTAAATAGGAAGCCGAATCCGTATAAAAAACGCCATGCTGCGGAAATGCTACCAGCTCTGCTCCAAAACTGTCTTTTTTGTTTTCAAGCGCTTTTTGCAGGTTTTTTAGCGATTGTAATTTTGAGGTAGGTTCAATGTTTACATGGCTTCTTGCAAAAGAAGAACCCTTTGACTGAAGCAGTTCAATCAGCTTTTCGGCATGAGCGGTGGATGTTTTCAGCATCTCTGGCAGAATTTGCTGTTCCAAGGCAATCATGCCCTTCACACCACCCGTTCTTCGCCTCGTTGCCCGCCACGGTCCGCCGTAGAAAGTCTTATCCAAGTGAATATGCATGTCCTTAAATGCAGGAAGCATCAACAATCCCCCGGCGTCAACGGCACGGGAATCATTCGGCGTATTGGCTGAAATACTTTTGATTTTTCCATCACCGACAGCCACAGAAAACAAGCCGGTTTTTGTATGGACAACTTCATCACCTTCATACCCGAATCCGGTTTCCAGCCTTACGTTTTTTAAGGTATAGTGTTTCCCAACGTGTTTATTTTTTTGGTCTGCAGATTCTTGGTCTGGTATATCCCCGGCATTCAATGCCCCGGGTGTCATAGCCATTCCGACAAAACCTAATCCGGATGTTTTCAAAAAACCTTTCCGGGATATTGCTGATTTACGCATTTGCTGAGAATATTTGGTACAAAGCTAGTTAAGAACACGCTTTACTATGTGTAGGATTCATTCCAACCCTTGAAAGATTTATTACTATTTAGGGTGCAGTGATAAATCTTTCAAGCATCAGGATAGATTTTGCAAAGAGATGGCTGAAAACATGCCTTATTTTGTTGTTGTAAATTGTCAATTAGTAAATTGAGATTATGAAAACATTATTACTGCTATCATTGATGGGTTTGTTTCCATCTTGCAGTGCGAAAGATCAGCCATTAACAAATGAAACGATAATGCAACAGGAAAACATTATAAAGCTGGTTAAGCAAAACGATATTGACGCGGTAAAAAAAGCGCTTGACAAAGGAGCCAATGTAAATACGCAGGATAAAAATAAACGTTCTTTACTCTTACTGGCGACAATCGGCAAACAGGTAGAAATGGCAACATTGCTGACAGAAAAAGGTGCAGATGTCAATTTGCAGGACGATATCCAGGATAGCCCGTTTCTTTATGCCGGGGCAAGCGGACAAACAGAACTGGTTAAGTTGTTCCTTGCCAACGGCGCCCGGTTTGATCTCTTCAACAGGTATAACGGAACTGCACTGATCCCCGCCTGCGAACGCGGCCATGTAGAAACAGTGAAAGTACTGGTAAATACCAGGGGGTTTCCCGTCAATCATGTAAATCGTTTGGGCTGGACTGCATTGATGGAAGCCATCGTTTTGGGCAATGGAACTAAAAAATACCAGGAAATTGTGCAGATACTCAAAGATGGTGGTGCAGATCTTGAAATACCGGACCATGACGGTGTCACGCCGCTGCAGCATGCCGGAAGCCGCGGCTTTACAGAAATAGTAAGAATTTTATCGAAGTAAATGTCGGCACCCAAAGCTGTTGTGCAGGAAACATGTGTGAACGGGCGACTATCCCTTTCATTCATGTTTTTTTGTTAATTTCCCAGGACACTTCAAAAACGGTTAACAGCTTAATGACAAAGTCACAAGGTGAAGACAAATATGTACCGGTCATAGGTATACAGGAGTTCAGGAAGGGTCAGCTGGCGGGACGGGATGAACTGCTGTTTAACGAGCTGCATGGAGAAAGACATATAGATAAACCACACAAGCACGATTTCTTTATCATTATATTATTTGACAGGGCACAAGGCATACATACCATTGATTTTCGCGGCCACCCGATAGAGAACAGGCAGGTACACTTATTATTTCCCGGCCAGGTACACCGGTGGGATATTGAGCCTGAAACAATCGGGTACCAATTAATGATTGACCGAGTTTTTTTTGAACGCTTTGTCCCCTATTTCCGTTTTTCTTCCACGAGTTACATGAACCATCCTGTGATTCCCCTGGTCAATAATAGTTTTAAACTGCTGAAATACGAGTTTGATGCCATAAAAGATGAGCTTGGCACAGGTAACTCGCTTAAGGATATAATCAGCGCAAGAGTCGCCGTCATTGCCGCAATTATAAGCAAAGAGGCTGAGGCCCTTTTTGCTGACTTTAAAGCGTATCAGTCAGACTCGAGGCTTACAAAATTTAATATGCTCATTGAGCAACATTTTAAAGAAGAAAAGCAGGTTGCTTTTTATGCGTCGAAGCTTAATATATCAGCCAATTATCTGAATATCCTTTGCAAGAAAAACCTCAGCATATCTGCAACCCAATTGATTCAACAACGGGTTTTGCTGGAAGCCAAACGGCTTCTGCAATCAACGGATCTTTCTATAAAAGAAATCGCTTTTGAGCTTGGATTTGTAGACCATGCCTATTTTTCCAACTCTTTCAAAAGTCAGACTGGAGCTACGCCTACGGAGTTTAAGGAGAAGTAGATAATGCTGCTATTGTAAAATGTGCTATCAAAATACCAATATACTGAGTATCAATTTTTTAACCTGTTTGGATGGTCTGAAATACCAATACAGGAATCGGGTGTTCGACTGTGATCGTTCAAGTAAGCGATCAAAAGCCTGTTAAATCATTAATTTTTTCAGGGTTTCTATTTTTAATCCCACCTTATTACTGCATTAATAATTGGGCACAGTTCTTTCAGATTGAATGTTTTTCGATATTTTAGGATGTCAGATCCCTTTTTCCTGTCAGTAACAATAATCTGTTTTA
>CAKSVK010000255.1 GCA_934502905.1 uncultured Chitinophagaceae bacterium | reverse complement strand
ACACCAGGCTTCTGCGGTAAGGCCTGGCATAGAAAAAAACGCGTCTTAGCAGCTTGAGATCAAAAACCTTCTTAGTGGGAGCCTGTTCAGACATAATTTGGTGAACGAAGTTACAGTTTATTGCGGCACAAGCAAGGTCAGCAGTTAATTAATTCGCTTAAGGTTTTTCATTTTACAAATTGTGTCGAAAAGATTTTGCTTGCCCCTGTGTGTAGCAGAAAGGGTTCTCACATTATCAAGTGTTAGCAATACAGACATCCACTTTGCTTCTATTTCCTGTCTTTGTTTACGAGTCTTGTCAGATAAATCCATTGTTAAAGTAACAATCTGCAGTTTGGTCACTTTGTAAGCTTCATCTGTAAAATGCTGAACGTTCAAATAATTGGGTTCGGTTTCTCATTCGCTAAAAATAGTCATTACGTCAATAAACTTTTTCTATCCGTGTATAAGCGGTTCTACATGGATCCTTGCGTTCTCATAGACATTTAAGAAAGCGTCCTGATAACCTGGTACCCGCCTCTTAACATTATCTACTAATCGCTTATTACTCCCATTACCGTTCCATTCGTTTTATCGGACGAACTGGTAACAATACTGTTACTACCCCCCGCATATATCCAAACGGCATTACCATTTTCGGCTTTATCTACCTGTTCAATGATCGCTTTAAATGAAAAGTCCTTTCCTTCGCACCAAACGATGGCAGCACCGTCGGGAACGATACCTGTCTTTGTACCGCCAAAAGAAACCTGCGCACCAGACCGGCTGAGGATCTGCTTCACCTGCTTGTATCCGCTCTCGTCACCCAGCACTAAAAATTGCAGATGTTTTTCAGAAGCAGGGACCTGCTTTTTGCTAATTGCTTTTTTAACAAAAAGCTGGCATTTCTTCAACAACAGGACCGTCTGGATAAAACCATTCAATATCAGGGATTTTCCGCGCGGATAGTGTTTGTTTACAAAGATTTTCATTGCCTCGTAAAACCTGGTCAGGTATTTTACGTCTGCTTTCCAGGTGCTTTCTCCTTTAAAATGGATAATGGTGGTGTCGGGATAATAATAGTTGCGGTAGCCCGCCCGGGTAATGCGGTACGAGAGGTCGATATCTTCGCCATACATAAAGAACTGCTCGTCGAACGACCCTGTTTGTTGTAGTACCTGCCGCGAAGTAAAGAAAAAAGCGCCGGACAATACTTCAACGCAGTTCACAGCATCTTCCGGCAGATGTCCGCTGTAATATTGTGCAAAAAATGCGGACCGCGGAAACAGCCGGATCAGTCCCGAAAACTTGAAAAAGGATGCCAGGGTAGAAGGCAATCCCCTCTTGCTTTCTTTTAAAAACCGTCCGCTGCCGTCGATCATGCGTACACCCAGGGCTCCTGCATCCTTATGGGACTGCATAAATGACAATGTTTTCTCAAGGCCGTCTTCGGGTAATATCGTGTCAGGATTCAGGAACAAAATATAGGTTCCCCGGGCCTGCTGCAGTCCATAGTTACAGGCTTTGCTGAACCCGGTATTCTCTTTTTGCCAGAAAAAACGTACCTGAGGGAATAAAGGTTCCAGGTATTCCCGGCTGCCGTCCGTTGAATGGTTGTCTACCACGATCACTTCCATCTCCATGGAGGTCCCGGCTTTCAGGACGGAATGAAGGCATTGCTCCTGGAAAAAGCGGACATTATAGTTGACGATGATAACAGACAGCAGCAAACCAGCTTAATTTTGATCAACGAATTAATATATTTTAGGGCAGGAAGCAAAATAAACATCGGAGGTATTTATCCGTGGTGAGAAAAATGCAGGTTTTCGCAGGCGTGTAATGACCAGCTTTACTGGTCAGATAGTTTGGAATAGTACCTAATAAAAATATACAACCGGGCGGCCGCTTGCCTTCATAATTTAATGAAGATTGAATCTATTTGTGATAGTTCTATTGCCTGAATATATATTTTTTCTTAATTTAGGTAGCGACTCCTCTTTAACCATCAAAACTTACCCGATGCAACCCATGATCCGCCGGAAAACATAAATAATTGTTCTTATGGGCCAGCGCTATTTCCTGCCGATAGGGATCCTGCTCCTTATCTCGTGCAATAACCCGAATGGGAAAAAAGAGGAATCCTCACCAGACAATACTTCTTCGGCAATCGGTTGTTATAGTCCGAAAGTAACTGATAAAGAATGGTATACTACGGGAAAGAAAGCGCCGCGCTTTGAAGGGCTGGATGGTATTGATTTCAGGATATCCACTTCCAGTAAAGAAGCACAGGATTATTTCAACCAGGGAATGATGCTGGCGTATGGCTTTAACCATGCTGAAGCCGCGAGGTCTTTTTATGAAGCAACCCGCCTGGATTCCAATTGTGCCATGGCTTACTGGGGTTTTGCCTATGTATTGGGTCCCAACTACAATGCAGGCATGGAAGAGGACAATTTTCTACGAGCATACGAGGCATCAGTGAAAGCGAAATCGCTGGCCGGGAACTGCACGCCAAAAGAAGCTGCATTGATCGGGGCGTTGGCTACCCGTTATGTTGCAGAGCCCCCGGTGGATCGCAACCCGTTAGATATTGCCTATGCTGCTGCCATGAAAAAAGTGTATGCACAATTTCCAACAGATCCTGATATAGGCGCCTTGTATGCCGAGTCGACGATGGACCTGCATCCCTGGGACCTGTATGATAAAGAAACGAAAGCGCCCAGGGCCTGGACGCCGGAGCTCCTTGCTGTGCTGGAGCACCTGAAGAAAGTAAATCCCGGGCATCCGGGCGCCCATCATTTTTATATCCATGCGCTGGAGGCATCGGCTGTGCCGGAGAAAGCATTGACCAGCGCAAAACAGCTGGAGACACTGGTACCGGGATCGGGACATCTGATGCATATGCCTTCACATATTTACATCAACACAGGCGATTACCACCTCGGATCGCTCGCCAATATCCGTGCAGTGGAAGTTGACAGCGCTTATACGACTGCCTGTCATGCCCAGGGCGCTTACCCGTTGTCGTACTACCCTCACAATTATCATTTCCTGGCGGCAACGGCTACACTGGAAGGAAATGCAGCATTGGCCTGGGAGGCCGCCGGGAAATTACAAATGCATACGGCAACAGATATCATGCGTATGCCCGGGTGGGGAACCCTGCAACATTATTACACCATTCCCTATTACGTAGCTGTAAAGCTGTCTATGTGGGATACGATCATGGCCATCCCGGCTCCTGCAAAGGATCTTGTGTACCCGACGGCGGTCTGGCATTATGCCAGGGGCATGGCATCTCTGGGGAAAAACGACGTTTCCGCCGCACAACAGGAAATGACCGGTCTTCAGGTGCTGGCTGCCGATTCTTCACTCCGGGATCTGACCGTTTGGGGGATAAACACAACAGCCGACCTGGTACAGATTGCCGCGAAGGTATTGGAAGCAGGAATTGCATGCAGGCAAAATAGGATACCCGACGCCGTTTCCCTGTTGCAGGAAGCCGTTGCTATAGAAGATAACCTCAACTATAATGAGCCACCCGATTGGTTCTTCTCCGTCCGGCATCATCTGGGAGCCGCATTGCTCAAAGCAGGAAAATACGATGATGCTGAAAAAGTATACAACCGGGACCTGCAGATCTGGCGAAAGAACGGCTGGGCTTTAATAGGTTTATACAATGCCCTGGCGCTGCAAAAAAAAGAAAGCGAGGCACAAAAAGCAAAGACTGCATTTGAAACAGCCTGGCAATTTGCTGACTTTGGCATTTCATCTTCGTCCAATATGATAGAATAAAGCGAATACAGGTGAGCCCGGCACAGGTCAGCTATAGCTCTTCAACCGCTTTCCGGCGAAGACAAATAAAATCGAAACGAAGCCAAAGAAGAAAAACAAAAGCAAGGCGTTGAGCAATACGCTGGAAAATCCCAGGGCGGAAACATCTATAAAAGGATAAGGATAAAATC
>CAKSVK010000254.1 GCA_934502905.1 uncultured Chitinophagaceae bacterium | reverse complement strand
TGCCTGTTCGTCTGTTAAGCCTTCACTCTTTAAACGGTTGATCAGTTCTTCCATAGTTCCTTATTTCAAATTTTGAAAGCTTTCCCTGATCTTTCCCGGCAGGTCTGTTTCTGTAACCTTCTGTGCCATCAGCAGCATGTTCTTAAAGGCCAGGGCATTGGAAATACCGTGCCCGATGATCACGGGTTTGTTTACGCCCAGCACGGGTACGCCGCCGTATTGCTCAAACTCGAACATTTCCAGGTATTCATCTTTGATGTTGCGGCGCTTAACGATATCATGAATGCTTTCCGCCATTTTCAGCATCACATTACCGGTAAAGCCCTCGCATACGATCACGTCGGCTTTATTGAGAAACACATCCCTGCCTTCCACATTCCCCACAAAATTTACCTGTTTGTTTTCCTTCAACAATGGATAAGTAGCCTGTGCCAGCATATTGCCTTTGCCCTCTTCCTCGCCGATATTCAGCAACCCTACGGTAGGCGATGGCCTGTTCCATACATGTTTGGCAAACAGTGATCCCAGGATGGCGAATTGTTCCAGGTTTTCGGGCTTGCAGTCTGCATTGATACCGGCATCCAGCAACAATCCCAGCTCGCCGTTTTCCCTGGGCAGGTAGGTACCGATGGTAGGGCGGGCCACCCCCTCTATGGGCTTGATGCTGAATAAAGCTCCTACCAGCATGGCGCCGGTATTGCCCGCGCTTATGAAAGCATCTGCCTTACCGGTTGCCAGCAGGTGAAACCCTGCAGCTATGGATGACTGTGGCTTTTCTTTCAATGCTTTGGTAGGATGTTCCTGCATGCCAATTACCTGCGGGGCATGTACGACAGTTACCCTGTCCAAGGGAACATTGTTTTCGTCCAGTAGTGGTTGTAGCTGTGCTTCGTCTCCAACCAGAAATACATGTGCTATGCCGGTGCTGTCAGACAGGTAAGCGGCTACTCCTTTCATTGCTTCCTTGGGGGCATAGTCGCCTCCCATCATATCCAGGGCTATATTCATGAAGTAAAGTTCAGGAAAATCTTAAAAACACAAATCCCCAAGCCAAATAAAATAATTTTATCCGGAATGGGAACTGCTGAGCGAAAATGTAAGAAACAAATTATTTAATAGGAGATTGCTCTGCTACCACTTTTCCTTTGTAATACAATTTTCCTTCGCTTACATGCGCACGATGACGAACATGTGTTTCACCTGTAGTGCTGTCCTTGCTTAAGGTAACAGATACAGCCGTATAATGTGTTCTGCGTTTTGCACTGCGTTGTTGAGAGTGCCTCCGTTTGGGATTTGGCATATCACTAAATTTTAATTGTTTCTGAATTTATCTAAACCCTTCCATATCGGGTTTTCACTAATACTATTGCTTCCGTTGAGTTTTTTCAGCATTTCCAGCGCTTCCTGGTTGCATCCCGAACTGCCATCCGGTTTCAGGTCACAGGTCCTTTGAAGCGGAATGCTCAGGTTAATAAACTCGTATATCCAGTTCTCCACGTTAATGTGGCTTTCCGTCCTGGATATATAATATACATCCGGGTCTTCCTCTTCTTCATTCATCTTCTCCGGGTCATCCACCATTTTCACCAGCATTTCAAAATCATCCCAGAGTTGCTTGTCCAGCGTATTGCCGCACATATCACAAAGCAGCTTTACGGATCCTCCTATCTCGAATTTCAACATCAGGAAGGAGGATTTTTTATCCAGTACCAGCTTTACATTTACCTTTGGTTCGGTAAAGTCCTGGGGCTCTTTATCCACAAAGAACTTTTCATCAATATCATAAACATATTCATGTTTGCCCGGCTTCAAACCCACAAAAGCAATCTCAAATTCCCTCCGGTTTACCATGATGCTTATTTTAAAGGCTTGCAAAGGTAATTATTTTTACTGAAACACACTACAGATAAGGAATAAACAATTCCCGCTTTATTTAAAGCAATTCAGAAAAATATTACTAATTGAATATCAATTTATTGAATATGTTTTAAATTATTAAATTAATATTACTTACTTAATATTACAGCAAAAAGTCTGCTGTAGACTAATTTGCAGCCTAACCGGCACAACAATGAAGATATTAAAGCTTATCAGCCCTGTTATTATACTTTTCGGCCTCCTCACTGTAATAATAGCGGTTGCCCGGGAGTGGGCGGCCGGCTTGGGACTGGACCCTGACCTGTTGCTGGTGGGAAACATATTTTTATGTGTACTGTCTCTATTATCTTTCCTGCTGTTATACCGGTCGGTAAAAACGCCTTCGCCTCAATCTTTTATCCGTAACTTTTACATTTCATTCCTGGTAAAATTTATCCTGGTTGCCTCCGCGTCATTGATATATGCGCTGTCAGCAGAAAAAATAAACCGCCTGTCGGTCATTATTTGTATGGTGTTGTATCTTATTTATACATTTATAGAGCTGAGAATAATTTTAAAGGAGAGCAAGCAACACAATGCGTAGCAAAACAGAGGCGCCCATCGCAACACTGGAATCTTTTTTGCCACCGGGATCGTATACGGCGGTAATGCGCTACCTGCAGACGTATCAGGTGCACCTCACCATCACCCGCGAACGCAAAACCATTCTGGGTGACTATCGTTTTGCTGTCAATGGCAAAAACCACCGGATAAGCGTAAACGGCAACCTTAACCCTTATGCTTTTTTGGTAACATTGCTGCATGAACTGGCCCACCTGGTAGCATTCGTGCACTATGGCAACCGTATAGAGGCGCATGGAAAGGAATGGAAACAAACTTACGGGGAAATCTTACATCAGTTTGTGTTGCTGGATGTGTTACCGGATGATATTACAGCCGAGATAAAAGTAATGATGAAGAATCCGCCTGCTACCAGTTGCTCCGAAGAAGGATTATCAAGAGTATTAAGAAAATACGACCTGAAGCCGGACAACCAGGTGCTGGTGGAGGAAGTGCCGGTGAACAGTTTGTTCAGAACAGGTGACGGCAGGATCTTCCGGAGAGAAAGCCAGTTGCGCAAAAGGATCAAATGCGTGGAAATAAAAACGGGCAGAACGTATTTGTTCAGCCCGGTTTACGACGTGTATGTACTAACCCGGTAATTATTGTTTTTGTAATACCATTTCGTAAAGTCCCGGCAAGGGAACATCGTCAAAGTAATAAGATATCCTAAGGATTGTTCCTGTTACTTGTTCGATCGGTACAAATACTTCCCGGTTTTCGGGAGACGTAAAATTCCATTTGATCTGGGTATCGTTTTCCGCCAGTGACCATGTACCGCTTCCTGCAAACGCCGGTGAACAAACATCGGCACCTTCGTCTATGACAAAGCTGCCATCCGCTTTAAACGTCAGGATGTTATCGGTAATACAGTTCAGCTTTGTGACCACCGGTAATATGCTGGCACCCCCTTTTTTTACATCTGATACTTTCCATGTATGGGTAAGCAATTCCTTTTTCGTTATTCCCTCCGTGTATTCTTCTTCTACCATACCATCTCTTTCGCAGGAAACTGCCAGTACAGATAACAGGCCGATTACAGCCAGGCTTTTCAGGGAATGCTTCATATAGTTGTATTTAACTTGTGATCAGTTTGATTATCCTACCATTGCCATCACGCAATACATTACGAAATAACTAACGGCGATAAAAGCAAAGAAGTATTTATCTGCGTTTTTCATGCTTCATTTTATAATTTACTTAAACCTTATAGCATTGCTAAAACGAAAAACCGGATCGCAATGTTGCATCGGTGTAATCTTTTATTGATCGATATCATCAGAAGGTAAAGAACGGATTTACCGAAAGTTCAATTTTTTAAAAAGATTGTAAAAACAGCGTAATTTTACTAACTTTAATTTAGTTGCATAACTAACTATATGCTCAACAACCAATTTAAAAGAGGAGAATTATACAGTTTTATTACGGGCGTAGCTTCCACTGCCATTGCCCGGCGTTTACAAAAGAACTTCAAGCTCAACGGAATTGATAT
>CAKSVK010000253.1 GCA_934502905.1 uncultured Chitinophagaceae bacterium | reverse complement strand
GGTTATTATCAGAAATAATATGATCAAAGATGATCATATACATCTCTTAAGCAAACTTACTGCAGCCGTTGGCAAATTTCTTATACTCAATATCAAACCTTGTAAATGCATTACGGGCAGGGTATTTTTCAAACATAAAATAACGCCCCCCGAAAACAGGCTTGCCGTTATCATCAAAGCTCAATACTTCCAGCCGCTTTTTAGTGCTCCTGAAGCTGTGCTCATCGTAGCCCAGCAGCGTATAGAACTTCTTTCCACGGTATGACTTCTCTATGATCTTATAGTAAATCGCACCGATCCAGTTTTCATTATCATATACCGCCGTATTAAGATCCTCCAGCACATTGGTTTTATCAATCAGGGGAAACAGCTTCAGTGAGCCATCCGGTGTATTCATTTGTATAGCACCTTTTCTGCGAAATGTATTTTCGTCTTTCATTACCTGCCAGGTAAATATCCTGAAGCTGCTGTCCGGCGCGTACAGCCGGGAGATGGTTTGAAGCGAATCGAACGGGTATTTAAACGAATATGGCTGTATGAGGGCGCGTACCAGCATTTTGGTAAACATACTGTCCGCCTCAAAACGCACCCCTGCATCTGGATTATTAACCAGTTCAACAGCATAATACTTCAACGAATCCTCGCGGCCCTGCATGGTACCCACCACCGGCCTGTCCTGCGAAAAAAGCCCCTGGTGCAGCGATAACAAAAAAATGACTATGAGCCTGTGTTTCTTCATTCGTACAGTTATAACGGTAAAATTACGATCCTAATTGGCTAACAACGGATTTTGAACATTTATAGTGTTTAAAATTTTGATAAAACTGCTGCTGCCAAAAGGTGCATTTACCTTCAGTGAGCACTATTCTCATTGCGGCAAATCGGGGATAAACAAATGCCGCAATAATAGCTCAGGTTTTCGTTCTCCACCAATTTTCCGATCGGTGAGACGCTGACCGGTAACAGGCTCCGCAGGCTGGAGCCGTCGCCCGTCAGCGAAAATTTGAAGTACATCCCTGCCGGATGTAACACTTTCAACGATATTTATTTAATTTACCGCAAAATAAACAGTGCCGATATGAAAAATAATACCCGCCGCCGTTTTATCCGTAACAGTGCGCTTGCAGCCTCCTCGTTCTTTATCGTTCCCCGCTTTGTGCTGGGAAAAGGTTATATACCGCCAAGTGACAAGCTCAATATTGCCGGCATTGGTGTAGGAGGAAAAGCCGAGGTAAACCTGCCTTATGCCTGGAACAATGGCGCAGAGAACATTGTAGCGCTTTGCGATGTAGACGACCGGCAGTCGGTTGCAGGCAGAAAAAGATGGCCCAAGGCGTCATATTACCATGATTTCAGGAAAATGCTGGAAAAAGAAGCGAAAAACATCGATGCAGTCATCATTACCAGTCCCGACCATATGCATGCCGTACATGCGCTGCCCTTTATGGAAATGGGCAAACATGTGTACCTGGAAAAACCGCTCACACACGATATTTATGAAGCACGGATACTGACGCGGGCTGCAGAAAAATACAAGGTAGTAACACAGATGGGCAACCAGGGCAGCAGCGGCGATGATACCCGGAAAATTGAAACCTGGGTGCAGGCTGGTGTTATTGGTGATGTACATACCGTGCATGTCTGGACCAATCGTCCCACCTGGCCACAAGGGGTGCCGGCTCCCAAAGGCAGGTTTGCCGTACCCAAAGAGGTGCAATGGGATCTGTGGCTGGGTACAGCGCCCCAAAGAGAATACAATCCTGCTTTTTTGCCCGCTATCTGGCGTGGCTGGGTTGATTTTGGCACAGGTTCCCTGGGAGATATGGGCTGCCATTTCATTGATGTTCCTTACCGTGCATTACAGCTGGGCTACCCGGTTGCCGTAGAAACCAGCGTGGGATCTGTTTATACCGGCTTTTTCCAGGAGGCGATATATGCCGACAGCTATCCTCCTTCAGCAAAAACACACATACAGTTCCCGGCAAGAGGTAATATGCCTGCCGTTGAAATGATCTGGTATGATGGCGGCATACAACCCAAAAGACCGGATGAGCTGTTGCCTGATGAAGAAATGGGTGAAAAAGACGGAGGTATTATTTTTGAAGGTACCAAAGGCAAGATAATGGCCGGCTTATTCGGACGCAACCCTACCCTGCTGCCGACCAGTAAGATGAAAGAAACAGATTTACCCGCTTCAAAATTTGAATTTGTGGAAGGTAGCATAGAAGGTCATCAAACACAATGGGTAAAGGCCTGCAAGCAGGGCCATGGTGCTTTCACCAGCTCTCCTTTTGAAAAAGCAGGGCCGCTTACAGAAACAGTATTAATGGGTAATCTTGCCGTGCTGAGCTATAATTATTTCGAAACAGACTCAAAAGGGAACCGGGTGTTCCCGGGAAGAAAAAAATTGTTATGGGATGGTGAAAACATGCGCATCACCAACTTTGAGCCTGCCAACAAATTTATAAAAAGACAGTACAGGGGCAACTGGACCCTGAACCTATAAATAACAGGGATCCGATACTTTCCTGAACATACAGGAACAGGCATCTTTTCCGGGGCTGCTGATACAGAATTGATAAGATCCATCTTTTAAATGTGTCAGCCGGAGCTGCACGCTCATTCCCCGGAAGGCGCCCTTGGCGAAACACCTGATCGCTGACGTCCGTAATATGACAGTTAATATCAGTCATTACCCTACCGGTCTCAACAGCACTGACGCACATATTTTGCAAACTAACCGAACAGAAATGAACTGATCATAAACAAATCATTATTTCTTCTGGCAGAATGGGCTTAAGGCAAATCCGGGATCAGGCTGTTATCTGCTGAAAATAATAAACCATTTTAGCAAAAACAAAAAACACCTGCAAAGAACATATTCGCCCCTGCGAACAGAGAGTATCTATAGGTATACATTATAGTTAGTAACGGGTTATACGGCGGGCTCCTGCTGGCTCAGGCAATGAAAGCTGCCCAATCCCCAAATAATATCGGTGGAGTCGATGCCTACTACTTTGCGGTCCGGGAAACAATCCTGTATGATCTGCAGCGCTTTTTCATCTTTTTTTGAACGGAATGTCGGTACTGCCACCACGCTATTGGCTATATAAAAATTGGCGTAAGATGCCGGCAGCCGCTGATCTTCGTATATCACCGGGTCTGGCATAGGTAGCTCAACAATATTCAGCTGCTTACCATTCTGCAATCTCATCTGCTGCAATTCTTCCAGGTTGTTTTGCAGCAGCTCATAGTTCTCATCCGATTTATTTTCTTCTATCACTGTTAATACTGTATCCTCATTCACGAATCTTACCGTATCATCAATGTGCCCGTCTGTGTCGTCTCCCACTATTCCTTCACTTACCCATAATATTTGTTCCACACCGTAGTAATGCCGCAGGTATTGTTCAATCTGCTCCTGGTTGAGCTGTGGATTCCTGTTAGGATTCAGCAGGCAGGCGGTGGAGGTCAGCAAAGTACCTTTCCCGTTAAATTCCACAGAACCGCCTTCCATTACAATACCCGGATAAAAAACAGGTATATTATATTCATTTGCGATCAAGGTCGGAATATTATCATCCAGGTCATATGGCGGATATTTGTCTCCCCAGGCATTATAGCCCCAGTCTACTATTACCTTTTTCTGATCTGCCTGCGGGTTAATCAGGAAAGCAGGCCCGTGGTCACGGCACCAGGCATCGTTTGTCGGGTGTTGATAAAAATTTATCCTGCTCAGGTCGGCACCTGCCTCTTGAAGCTGCTGCACAGCAAAAGCTTTCATGGCTTCATCATTTACATTGATATTTACCATCTCTCCTTTGGACACCTCTTTAATGAACCGGCAGTAAGACGGATATACCAGGTTGATCTTCCCCGGCCAGGAAGCCTCCTTATGTGGCCAACTCAGCCATGTGGCGGTATGGGGGGCAAACTCAGCAGGAAAATAATACCCTAATTGCTTTGGCGTATTAAACTTTGGCAGTCCTGTTGCCGTATCAACTGTATTCAAAATAAGTAGATTAAAAATGAAGGATGTTATTCCTGGT
>CAKSVK010000252.1 GCA_934502905.1 uncultured Chitinophagaceae bacterium | reverse complement strand
ATCGATAAAAACGAGGAACAGGATAGCTATAATGCCACTGGGCGGTCACTGAATATGCAATTGATCTTTCCCAAAAATTATGATCAGATAGTACAGTCTATTGCTGCCTATGCAGGGGCACCGGCACAGGATACCCGGTCATTTCTGGAGCAGATAGCGATGGCGGCGGAATCTGTTATCCTTGAAAACCTGGGAGCGGATGCCAATGTATTACAGATACGTGACTACGTGATCGGAGAGAAGCATAAAATATTTTTCTACCTGCCGCCACAATTACACCTGGGGACGTTAATGGGAGACCCTAGCCAGGATGACCGCACGAAAAAAATGGAAGGCCCCTTTTCCAATATTGCGCATAAGATAGAAGATGGCTTATCAAAACCTGAATAAAAACAACTTGTTAAGCGTGTTTTATTCAAAAAGCTTTTCTTTGAGAAAGCCTGCGATCTGGGAAACAGCGGCTTTCGTAGCAGGGAGGTGCCCCAGGGGATTTAACATGCCGAAATCGTGTATCATTCCCTGGTAACGTGTTAAGGTCACTTCTACTCCTGCCTGGTCCAGCTTCCGCGCGTATGCCTCCGCTTCATCCCGTAAAACGTCGTTCTCGGCAGTTTGGATAAGCGCCGGTGGTAATCCCTTCAGCTCATCCAACGAGGCCTGCAAAGGGGATGCATATTTGTCCTTCCGGTCCGCCGGGTTTTCAATATAGTTGCTCCAGAACCATTTCATCATATTCCGGGTCAAAAACCTGCCTTCTGCAAACAGCTTATAGGATTCCGTCCCGAAATCTGCATCCGTTACAGGCCATAACAGTACCTGTCCTTTGATCACCGGTCCCTGCCTGTCTTTAGACATCATGGTAACAACGGTGCTCATATTACCTCCCACGCTGTTGCCCACGATCACCAGCCTGCTGCCGTCTACCCCCACCTCGTTGCCTTTATCCGCCAGCCATTTCGCGAGATTATATATCTGGTTAATAGCGACGGGATATCTTGCTTCAGGAGAAGGACTGTAATCAGGAAATACAGCTACAGCGCCGCTTTGCACCACAATGTCCCGTACCAGTCTCCTGTGCGTGGGGTAATCGCCGAGCACCCATCCTCCGCCGTGTATGAACAGGAAGACGGGTAGCAGGTCCTTACTGCCTTCTGGTTTTACAATATGAATATTTACAGGGATCTCGTCCTGTAATACAAGGCTTTCCGATTCTTCGATGCCGTGAAGCGTTACGTTCACTGACGCCTGAAGATCGCGTAACACTTTCCTGGCATCCACAGGTGTCAGCTCTTCAATAGCAGGTGCATCAGGATCCGTTGTTTTTTCCAGGAAGTGCCGGACTTCTTTAAATATTCCCGCATCTCTGGCCGGAGTTGTGAATGATGTATTCGGCATGTTGTCAATTTTAAATGAAGGTCAGCCCCGGGTAACTATTAATCGATCGGTTTTCTGCCGGAAATGATATTGAACAAAATAACAATGATAGCAATTACCAGCAGTATGTGTATTAAGTTTCCCATACCCATTCCGTTCCCAATGCCAAATAAACCCAGCAACCAGACAATAATACAGATCACTGCTACCAGCCATAGTAAACTTCTCATATAATTTATATTTAGTGTTAACTAATACAATAATATCCTGCCGGCATTTTAATTTCTGTTCTGATTCAACTCGTTTTCTACCTTGCCGCGGGAAAGATATATTTGAAAACCTACTCCAAATACAATATTGTTGGATGCCGGGCTTGAGCCAAATCCTACAATACCCCTGTATTTCACCAATCCTTCCAACCCGATGTTCGGAGTGATAAAGTAGGAGATACCCGGACCGGCGCTCACGCCCAGCCCATTCGTGTTGTTACCGGCAGAAGGGTTATATCCCTCAATTCCGACAGTAGCTTCACCGAAGAAGCGGGTTTTTCTGAGTACATTTATCTCGGGATCGTTGATGTAATATCTTCCTAATGCGCCCACGCCATAATTGATCGCGGGGCTTATCCCTTTTGCGGTCATCAGATTAAAATCCACATAAGCACCCACTGCGAGATTATTACGGATGAACCAGGCAGCCTTGGGACTGAGGGTCATGTTAAAAGCGCCTCCGTCATCCAGGCTAAGGCTCATATTGGAAATGTTACCTCCGATCATTACATTCTCCCGTCTGATTTGCGATTGGGCGCTCGTAATAAAAAAGATACCCGTAATTGCAAGTACAATAATTTTTCCTTTCATAGTTGTATTTTTTGTTTTTTAAGGATAACCTGTAGTAATTATCTAAAACATCGTACCAAAAGAGGAATCAGCAGTAAAAACGTTAATCCTGACAGGAAAAAAATAAAAAGTGGGGAAGCCGGTCTACATGTGGCTGATAAAAAGGCTAGGCTGAAGAAGAACTATGCCTACAGGTTATTCAATTCTATTGTATATTGGAATAACGCAAGATGGGATCTAATAAGCCCGGGTAAGTAAAATTTTTTTAATGATGTTGGTTATTTGTTCTTTTGTAAAGGGTTTTCCTATAAATGCATCAGCCCCGTTCTTCTCTGCCTTTTTACGGTCGTATAAGGTATCATAGGCAGTCATCATTACAACTGCTCTGTTATTATTTTCTTTAAAATTTTCAATATATTCCACTCCCTCTCCATCCGGAAGGTGATTATCCAGGAAAACTAAAGAGATGGAAGGCATTCTCCTGATAATACCCAGTGCGTCACGTATAGATCCGGCCCGTACAAAATCAATATTTATTTTTTTAAGAATATTTCCCAGCAAATAGAATATATCAGGCTCATCATCCACTACAAGGATTGTTGGGCGATGCAACAAAGTATTCAAGTCATATTCTTTCAAACTGCTCACAGGTTTTGAAAAGCAAACGATTTGCCATTTCCCTTTTTAAAGTCTCCGTTTTAATACCCGGAATGATAAAGAGGATACTGTCTGGCTCCGATATTGTAGGTATACAATGATCAATATGTTCCTCATATTATTATTGTTATGCAAGATCTGGAACGTTTCCGGTTCTTCCTGATTTTATTTATCTGTCTGTGCTGGAAGGAGCTGATGAAGCATGGCGGCAACATGATAACAGGTAAGTATATACGTCATAACCCCTATTATGACCGCATTAGTGTGGAATTATTTCTACAGATTTACCTGTCCGGCTCATTATTTGTTTCAATTGCTGATACAGTTTAAAATAATAAGCCGATAAATTATAAAGTATAGCTTTTTGATTTATTTTCGAACGTTTCAATTCCCGAAGTTGCTAACCCATAGAAGCCATCATCATAAATCTTATTGTATATAAATAACTATACATGATTTTAGTTGTTGACGATCAACCGGAGAATATTTTTTCCTTAAAAAAATTATTGGGATCTAAAAAGTTTGAAGTGGATACTGCGGCTTCGGGTGAAGAAGCTCTCCGAAAAGTATTAAAAAATGATTATGCATTGATTATACTGGATGTGCAGATGCCGGGTATAGATGGTTTTGAAGTTGCTGAGACTTTAGCGGGATACAGCAAAACCAGGGAGGTTCCTGTTATTTTTCTTTCTGCTGTTAATACAGAGAAAAAATTTATTACCCGGGGTTATGCTTCAGGAGGAATTGATTATATCACCAAACCCGTTGACCCGGACATCTTTCTGTTAAGGGTCACCACATTTCATCGTTTGTATGAGCAGACCCTGGCGTTGAGCGAAACACAAAGAGTATTGGAGAAAGAAATTGAGATCCGTAAAAAGGCACAACGGGAGTTAAAGGATAAGGTTGAAGACCTGAATACTACTTTGGAGAGCCTGCCGCAGATCGCTTTCAGGGCGGATATATATGGCCGCATAACTTTTGTCAACAGGAGGTGGTTTCAATACTCCACCTGTGCGGGGATATTTCCCCAAACGCATCCTGATGATATTTGTATGGAAGAGGTATGGGCCGATGCCATAAAAAACGGAGAACCCCTCGAACGCGAAGTCCGGATCAGGGAAATAAGTTCAGGATCGTATCACTATCATTTGCTGCGTATAATACCTATAAAGAATGAGCTGGATATCAAG
>CAKSVK010000251.1 GCA_934502905.1 uncultured Chitinophagaceae bacterium | reverse complement strand
ACATACGCCAAAGTGGTCAGGTAGTCTGCCGCGCAGCGAAAGTCTTCTACCCTTGCCGCGGGATCTTCCAGGTATTTCGGCTCCCCGCCGCTTTCGCCCTGGTGAGAAGCATCGAATGCCAGCGTAATAAAACCAGCTTCAGACAATGCCTTTCCGTAAATATTGCCGGCTGTTTGCTCCTTACAACTGCTGATAGGATGCGCACAAACAATAGCGGCATACTTTTTATTTTTATCAAAGTCCGCAGGGAATTGCAGGATACCCGCAACATCCCAGCTTTTGTTTTTAAATTTTACCGGCTGTGTCATAACAATATATTTTTTGGATCAAAGAATGAATGTGTCCGGCAAAATTAGGTTGACATCCTTCCGTTTTGCTAAGCTTTTCAAACAGATAATTATGATTTTCAAACAAATTGTTGTTTGCGTACCGAATTAGGAGTGGCCCCGGTAATACGTTTGAAAAAATTATTGAAATAGGCAGGGTAATCAAAGCCCAAGGAATAGGCGATGTCCGCGATGTTCCAGGTAGTATGCTGCAGCAATGCCTTTGCTTCCGAGACGATCCGTTCGGAAATATGATCTTTTGTTGTTTTTCCCGTGCTTTCTTTTACAGAACGGTTCAGGTGATTAACATGGATATTCAGCTTTTCTGCAAAATCCGCGGGATTTTTTACCAGCAGGGTCTGTGTCGGGTCATCAATAGGGAATTGTCTTTCCAGCAGTTCCAGGAACAGGTTGGTGATCTTTGAAGAAGCATTGCCGGTTTTAAAATATTGATCTGAAGGTTGCAGCTTATGTGTTTCGTGGATGATCAGGTTGATATAGTTCCTGATCAGCTCATCTTTATATTGATAGCCCGAATCCTGCTCTTCAAGCATTTTTTGAAACACCGATCTGACAAACAGATATACCTGTTCGTTCAGGGCAAAAACAGGGGTGCCACCTATCCGGAACAGCGGGGATTCCTGGAGACTTTTCAGGCGTTCTTTATTGTTCAGGAAATCTTCTGTAAAAATGCACGTAAAGCTGTTGTGTTCCGCAGATTCCACCTCCCAGGAGTAGGGGATGTGTGGTGTGCCGAAAAACAGGTTGAATCCATCCAGCTTCACACTTTTGTCGGCGTAATGGATGGTGCTTTTGCCATAATGCAGGCATATTTTATAAAAATCCTTCCGGGAATAATCCGGAAGCCCGGCCAATGTATTGCGCACTTCGTATACTTTAAATCCCCTTAGCTTAAGGTTGAGCTGCTGAAGCTCCTGCGGACTTTGTAATATTGCACCTTCCATGTGACAAAGTTAAGAAAATCAAATAATAAGAGGCGATGGAATGACCGGTTGCCCATCTGGTAAAAATTAAGGTGCCTGTATTACTCAAACCTGCTGGTTCAGCTTGTTACGCCTGCACTGTCTTATTCGTGAGTACCGAATTTTACAATCGGCCACATTCAAACTGGCAGGTCAAACCCCGTTTGTCAGAGCTGAAGACAAAGGGTTAAATATCCCGCAGTTCTGTTCAGAATAAATTTTCAAGACTTGCTTCGGGGGACATACCTGTGATTTCTTAAATTGCGTATTCTGTGATCAATTTGTAGCAATATGAAACTATATTCCATTAATACCGGTTTTTTTAAATTGGATGGCGGTGCCATGTTTGGCGTAGTGCCCAAATCCATTTGGAATAAGCTGAATCCTGCCGATGAAAACAACTTGTGCTCCTGGGCCATGCGCAGCCTGCTGATTGAAGATGGCAACCGGCTGATATTGGTAGACACCGGCATTGGTAATAAGCAGGATGCAAAGTTTTTCGGACATTATTACCTGCACGGCGGGGATACATTGGATAAATCACTGGCTAAATATGGCTTCCGGAGAGATGATATTACGGATGTGCTGCTTACACACCTGCATTTTGACCATGTAGGTGGCGCTATAGTGATTGAGAACAATAAAATGGTGCCGGCGTTTAAAAATGCTATATTCTGGAGTAATGAAAAGCACTGGCAATGGGCCACCAAGCCCAATGACCGTGAGAAAGCTTCTTTCTTAAAAGAGAATATCCAGCCCATCCAGGATAGCGGCAGGCTCCGTTTTATAGAAGTAAAAGAGGATATTGCTTTTTCGGACAATGTAACGATACGGTTTGTAAACGGTCATACACAAGCGATGATGTTGCCGCAGATCAATAATTACAAAGGTAAAACTATCGTATATGCCGCAGATCTGCTACCTTCCGTCGGGCATATCCCCCTGCCTTATGTGATGGCATATGATATGTTCCCCTTAACGACGCTCCAGGAGAAAAAGATCCTGCTGCAGGAAGTATTACAGGGAAATATGATCCTGTTTTTTGAGCACGACCCGGTACATGAATGCTGTAACCTGATGATGACGGATAAAGGGATCAGGGCAAAAGATACATTCCGGCTCGAGCAGGTTTAACTGCTCATAAGTAACAAAACCAGAGCAGATGAAACGGTTATGAGGTTGGGTCGACTTAAAAATTCATTGCAAGTAAACAATCAGGGACGCCAGATAACCACCGGGAAATGAAGCATGAAGTTGGGGTTTTATGAACAAAGGACTGAATGCCGGGTTCAGAACCCCTTGCTCCATGAAGGCTTCTTGCGATAGGCAACACCAAGCGTCCGATGGGAGGCATTGTTGTGACCATAACCCTTCTGCCAACCTGTTGTCCTTACAAGACAATTAAACTGTAACAATCTGGTCATTGTAAAGCTGCGTCGGGGATATGTTAGTGCACCTGTTCCTTACATTGACGGGGACACTGACCGTGGCGCGCGCCATGGTCAGTGGGACACAAACGACCTGTTTACCATGAAGATCCCGGGAAGAAAAGATTGTAGGCCTCTTTCCACTTGTTTCGTCTACCCGGTACCGGTAGATGGCATATGATCGATGCCCTATAGCTTTACCGGTTGCCCGGTGGCGGCGGACTTCAGTATAGCTTCCACAATGCGGATATCTTTTAATCCTTCCTCGCCCGGCACCAGCATTGATTTCTTATTTAAAATGGAAAGAGCGTCGTCATCCATCTGGTTTGCCTGTTGCCAGGGCGTTTCATAGGGGAAATGTATCTCGCCCAGCGGACTTTTTCCTTTCAGACCGGAATAAGCAGAATAGGGAGCCATTTCAATCGTTCCTTTCTCGCAGTGTATATTCAGGAAATTAACATTTTCGCCAAAGCTGGTTTTGATATTTGCCATAACGCCGCCGGGAAACTCCAGCGTGGCGATGGCTGTTTCTGCCAGCCCGTCTTTGTATATCTCCGGTCGTGTGGTAGAAGTTTGTGCAGACACAACAGCGATCGGCTCCATACCCGTACCCAGGCGGGCACCCTGTATGGCATATACCCCCATATCGAGCAGCACACCACCGCCCAATTCCCTTTTCTGTTTCCAGTGATCTGTTCTGTTGTCAACATACCCCGCGGCATCTTCGAGCGTTTTTACATTGCCCAGCAGCTTTTCCTTCACAATCCGCCTGTATTCTTTCGTGTGCGGTTCGTGCTGCAGCCGGTATCCTATAGCCAGCGTTTGCTTGTTTTTCTTACAGGCCTCTATCATGCGGTTACATTCTGCTTCTGTCATCGCCATGGGTTTCTCACACCAGACATGCTTACCTGCATTGGCTGCCCTTACCACATATTCTTCGTGCATGGATGGGGGAAGTACTACATAAACCACATCTATATCCGGGTTGTTGGCGATGTCATCAAAATTCTGATAGTTGTATATATTCTTGTCAGGAAGATTATGTTTCTTTTGCCATGCTTCTGCTTTCGCCGGAGTGCCTGTAACAATTCCTGCCAGGTAACAATGTTTGGTTTGCTGAAGCGCCGGGGCCAGCAGGTCGGTGCTGTAATAACCCAATCCCACGAGCGCGATACCAAGCTTATCCTTTTTGGGTTTGCTGCCGCATGACATCAGGATGTTGGGCGCGATAAAGATGCCGGCACCGCTCATTGCCAGTGTCTTCAGCGCTTTTCTGCGGGATAATATACTCATGGCGTGATATATTTTATATGGAGCATTGAATTTACGTCT
The DNA here is from genome assembly GCA_934502905.1 of uncultured Chitinophagaceae bacterium. Taxonomy (GTDB): domain Bacteria; phylum Bacteroidota; class Bacteroidia; order Chitinophagales; family Chitinophagaceae; genus Agriterribacter. The sequence goes on along the minus strand of CAKSVK010000251.1, from coordinate 80 downwards.
TGAAAGATAAGAAAATATTCCGTTATGCCTGGTCATATATCACTATCTGCCGGAACAATATAGTTGCGGATGTCCACTGC
>CAKSVK010000250.1 GCA_934502905.1 uncultured Chitinophagaceae bacterium | reverse complement strand
CTTCTGCATTGGGAGCTAACCACCATTCGGAAACACTGTATTTTTCATTCGTTTCATTTTCATCTGCTTTGAAAACTGCCGTCATTGCACCACAATTATAAGTTCGACCCATACCTGCAGGAAGTATTAAAGCATCTTCTGAATTATTTGTATGTTTCATATATGTAATTTTCAGCAAGCTTCTTTTTGATTATAACAGGTGTATTTCCGACTTTGAAAGCGATTGCACGGTTTCTGCTTCATCGTTTTCGGGTAAATACCTGCCTGGGGGTATTTTTGGAAATTCACGATAAGTTTTGTTGCGGTGTATCTATTGTTATTGAACAATCCGTTATCAGCAGTTCTTTTTTGTGTTATCAGATCTCTTTTCTCAGCCTAGTGTCTTGTCCGTCAACCTAATTCTGTTTTCCATATTAAAACATTCCGTTTTCGTTGATCATATTTTCGGGAACAGCCTGTCCAAAATCCCAAAGCTCGGCAATCTTATAGAACTGCTCTCTTGCGGCCCCGATGATCTTAGTATTTCCTGAAGTTCTGTTCATAGCCCTGACTCCTTTCTTATTTCTTAAAAGCTAACCCTTTTGCTTCCAATGCTGCTCTCAATATTGGGATTGAACTTTTTCCCAAACCGTGAAATTTCATTATTTCTTTCTCACTATAATTTGCAAGCTGTTCGGGAGTAGTGATGGCGTTATTTTCCAGGGCTCTTCTTGCAGGTGCAGAAAGCAAGGAAAGCAACCCGTCCTGTGGCTTTTTGCCTGCTTCACAAACCGGGCAAACAGGACAATCGCTGCTTTTATAGAATGTATGTCCTTTTTCACAGGTCTTCAATGTTTTTTGCGCTTCTTTATTTCGTTGATTTGTCATCGGTTTGCCTGAGTAATATTTCAAGTTTCTGAAATGAGGCTGACCAGCCGGTTTTCATCACCTCTTTCATGCCTTTAAATGTTTGCTTTTCCTGCTCAGTTGCGTTTCCGGATATTTCCCATTTTACGTTTACTTCCGTTGTATTTTCTTTTTCTGTAAAATTTACAGTTGTCAATAAAGAGTCCGGGTATGTGGCGGAGAATGGCGCTTTGATAAAATTGCCGTCTTCATCGCAAAAATTTTGAGTATAAATCAAGAGATGACCGGGTTGGATGGTTTTGAAATTTATTTGCCCGAATTTTGTCATTCCGTCATTGGTGGTCATAGTCCAGCAGGAGATTCCCTCCTCCCGCACATTTGCCGTTAGGAAAGCCATTTCCGCGCCGTCAGGCCCCAGCCATCTCGAAAAGTTGACGAGGTCTGTCCACATTTCAAAGGCTCTTTTCCCATCAGTTTGGAAAGTATGGCTGATTTCAAAAGTTTCGTCCCGGTCCATATTTTTATCTTCTTTTTTGTTACCCTTGCACGATGTCAAAGCAAAAATTGTCGAAATAAGAATTGTAATGACCTGTTTCATTTCCTGTAGCCATTTTTACCGTTCTAAAGGCAAGTTATATAGATTTTTGATCGGGAAACTTTCCATAGGACAAGAAAAAATACGCAATTTCAGGTAGCATGTTCCTGTTGTTGGCGTACTATTTCAGAAGAGCTTCTAAGATAAAGGGTAACCTGCGGGTAACAAAAAGAGGATACCAGCGAAAAATCAACCTGATACATGCGTAAACTAATGTGCTTCTAAATATCCCGTGAGATTGTTCCCGGGTCAACTATGTGAAGACATATTGAAATACATGTTATTTTGAGCAGGTAATTCAGCACTTTGCTCCGGAGTATGATCAATTATCAATGTCCAGCAATTGCTTTCCCGCCTGCAACAGGATTCCTCCCTGCCAATGTCAATCAACGATCCGCAAAAAGTTGGTGATTTTCGAATATCCCACCCGCCCGGGGGAACATCGGGCGGGCGGTAGCAGACGGCCCACTGCCCTGGCACATATCCCCACACGTTGTTAGTTACAGATTGAATTTGTCAGTGAAAGCGCTTGCATGTCACGACCCAATGACGAAGACCGCCTAACCGGATACTCATAAAAACATTCGTCGGTCTTTTGGGGTCAGCCCTTTGTTATTAATGATTTTAATAAAATTGGTAACAGATCATTATTACTTCAGGACGCTGCAAATGGGTAAGATATTCCAGGTATTTTATAAAGCGGATCTTCTCTCCTGCACCACCATACACTTATACAGCGGGAAGTTTTTTATCAGCTTCCGTCCTTTCTTTTTTCCCAATACCATGATAGAAGTGCTTAAAGCATTGGCAAATTCAGCTGACGGTCCCCATACCGTGACGCTGGCAAGTCCGGTGGTGGGATAACCTGTTGCAGGATTGATGATATGGGTATAACGGACACCGTTTATTTCTGCGTATTGTTGGTAGTTGCCGGATGTTGCCACAGCCCCTTCCGTCAGCTTCAGTGTTTTAATGATCCTGTGCAACTTAAACGGGTTGCTGACGCCTATATACCAGGGCTTTCCCCCGGGTTGCCGCCCCCAGGTGGCTATATCGCCGGAAGCATTTACAATCCCTCCTTTTATACCCCGGCGCTGCATCAGTTCCCGCCCTTTATCCGCCGCATACCCTTTCCCGATAGAGCCAAAGCCGATCCTCATGCCGGGTCGTGTTAAGTAAATAGTGGAATGTATGCTGTCCAGCGTTATATGCTCATACCCTACCCTTTCTATGGATCCCCGGATGAGCCCGGCATCCGGCACTTCTGTCATACTACCATCAAATACCCATATTTTATCCAGGGCAGCAATGCTGATATCAAAAGCGCCACCAGACATTACAGAATACCCGATTGCCCGTTGTGTAAGCTCAAATACTTCCCGGTCTACTTTCACAGGCTGTATTCCCGCATTCCTGTTCACCTCGGAGATCTGCGTTTCAGCTTGCCATTCCGAGATCAGGTTTTCAATACGCGTTACCTCTTCTGTAACAAGCCGGATATTTTCGGCAGCGCTGCTGCTGTCTGTATCTGTAACTGTGATCTCAAAAACAGATCCCATCAGGGTAGCCCGCTTTTTCACTAACACCTGCGTGTACGCAGGTATGTAAGTGATCAGCATTACAGACAATACTATATATTTTGTAAATATCCGCATCGCGACATCAGTAACAGTCCGTTAAGATCTGGTTCCGCTCTTTATAAAAGCTCAGCTCCCGGTGGCAATGGGCTACCAGTATTTCGTCCAGCGCCTTTTCCACATCCTGCTGCATTTGCAGCGAACCACAGATCATGATCACGCCTTTATTCTCCAGCAGGTTTATAAAAAAAGATTGATCCCTTCTGATCAGGTCCATTACATATTGGGAATGTTGCTCCCGCGAGAAGGCGATCTTAAAACCGGAGAGTGTGCCATTGGCAATCTCTTCCCTGGCAAACTGCCGGTATTGTTGTGCCAGGCTGTTATCATATCTGAAGCCGGCATACAGGTGCACAGGGCTCTTCTTTTTATTGTTTTGGATCATTCCCAGGAAAGGGGCTATGCCCGTTCCATTGGCGATCATAGCTACCGGTACGTCCGGTGGAAAATGAAATTTGGGATTGCTCATCACCCGACCGTGTAAAAGGGCATCAGCTTCCAGCCTGTACAGGAACCCCGAGCCGAAGCCTCCGGGATGCAGCTTTACTACCAGCCTGATCATATCTTTATACTGCCCGATGGAGTAAAAACGCTCGCGGTTATCATGGGCAGGATAAATAGCCAACAGGTCCCCCGACTGGAATTTAAGGCGGGAAACAGGTTTCAGTAATACCCTGAACGTAGAATTATCCTGTGACAATTGCGTCTTCAAAACAACTTTAAATTTTTTCAACCCGGGTACTTTTTCACTGTACAGTGCAGGAGTAGCTGCCAGGGCCATCAGCGATTTCTCGCTCCAGGTCTTTACCCATTCCGTAAATTCATCCGGTGATTTATCATTTACACTATGAAAAGGCAGGAACCGGGTCAGGTTTTCCTTTTCTCCCAGCAGGTGATCTACCTGCCTGGCATAAGCACAAAAGTCAGGATATGCCCTGGATCCAAATCCCACAACAGAAAAATTGACCGCTGAAGAAAAAGGAAATTTCCGGAGCAGGTCTTCAAAGTGACCGGCATTGGCAGGCGCCGTACCCAATCCGTAAGTGGAAGTAAATATCAGCAGGTGCCTGGCTTTCGGAAAAA
>CAKSVK010000249.1 GCA_934502905.1 uncultured Chitinophagaceae bacterium | reverse complement strand
AATCTTGTGGCTGCATTTAATGAATATTGTTAATGCAGTAGCATAAACACCAATCCGTAAATGAAAACGGGTGGTTTGAATATTCAAACCACCCGTTTTTTGTTTGCTTTATTTCTATTTCCTGCTATTAAAGCTTAAGCAGCTTCCATTTCCGAGACCATATTGTCATCGATGAGGATACGGCCGCAGTGCTCACAGAAGATAATCCGCTTACGCTGACGGATTTCTGCCTGCAGCTGAGGCGGGATCTTATTATGGCATCCGGAGCAACTATCCCTTTCAATGGGTACAATCGCCAGCCCGTTTTTATACGCTTTGCGCAGGCGGCGGTAAACAACCAACAGCCTTTCTTCAATATCTTTCTCCGCCTCTTCTGCTTTCTTCAGCAGTTCGTCTTCTTCCCGCTGTGTTTCAGAAGTAATGGTATCCAGTTCTTCCTTTTTGCTGCTCAGGTCTTTCTGGCGTTCGGCGAGGGACTTTTCTGTCTCCTCATACACCTCTGTTTTATTCCGGATATCGTATTCATGCTCCCGGATTTTCTTTTCGCAAACCTGGATTTCAAGGCCCTGAATTTCTATTTCTTTGGTAATCGCGTCATATTCGCGGTTATTCTTGACCTCATTCAGCTGCGTTTCATATTTTTTGATTGCTGTCTGAGCATCCCGGATCATGTTCTTCCGGGTAACAATTGCATCTTCCAGATCATCCAGTTCCGCCCTGATCTTCTCAAGCCGCGTTTCCAGCCCGGCTACCTCATCTTCCAGGTCGGCAACCTCTTCCGGTAACTCTCCCCGGATCTGACGTATTTTATCTATTTTGGTATGGATGGATTGCAGTTTCCACAAGGCTTTTAATTTCTGCTCTACGGTTTGTTCCATTAAACGTAATACTTTATGGGATTTGTTTTCACTCCCGTTAAACGGATTGCAAAGTTAGGAAATTTTTTTTGAATTATTTCCAACAATAAATCCTGTGTAAATTGCTCACTTTCAAAATGTCCGACATCCGCAATTACGATCCTTCCGTCAGCATCAAAAAACTCATGATATTTATAATCAGCCGTCACAAAAAAGTCCGCCCCGGCACGTTTTGCATCATGTAATAAAAAGCCGCCGGCCCCTCCGCATACCGCCACCCTGCGAACCGGCCGGCCACATAATTCGGTATGCCTGATAACGGTTGCGTTCAGGCGTTCCTTAAGGAATGCCAGGAATGCCGTTTCCTCCATGGGTTCAGGCAGATTCCCGACCATTCCGCTGCCGACCTCCGAAAAGCGGTTCTGCAGCGGATACAGATCGTACGCAACTTCCTCGTAAGGGTGTGCTTCCAGCAGGGCCTTCAATACTTGTTTTGTATGATTAACAGGAAAAATAGTTTCCAGGCGGACCTCTTCTTCCTGATGCCGTTCTCCTTGTGTACCGACAAAAGGATCGGTATTTTCGCCGGCTTTGAATGTCCCCGATCCTGTTACCTGAAAACTGCATTCACTATAATTCCCGATATGGCCGGCTCCGGCCGCAAAAATAGCATCCTGTACCAATGCAGCATGGCTTTTCGGGATAAATACAACCAGCTTATGCAGAAGACCCGCCTTCGGCGCCAGCACAGCGGGTTGCTGCAATCCCAGTTGCAGGGCGATACGGCTGTTTACCCCCCCGGTTACATTATCCAGATTGGTGTGTATGGCATAAAGGGCAATATCATGTTTTATTGCCTTTGTAATAACCCGTTCCACATAGGTATTTCCGGTAAAGCGCTTTAACCCTCTGAACACAATCGGGTGATGGGATATGATCAGGTTACATCCCAGCCGGATGGCTTCGTCCAGAACCGGCTCCGTACAATCCAAAGAGATCAGCGCCTGGCTGATGACCATATCCGGGGTTCCGGTGAGCAGGCCGGAATTATCATAATCTTCCTGGTAAGCCAACGGGGCCAGCTCTTCCAGGTACGTTGTCAATTCACGGAGTCGTATCATTTCTCTCTTTTTGTCCTTCCTGCATTTCCCGGAAACGGTTATGATCTTCCAGCAGCATTTTAAAATTATTCAGCTTAACCCAATAGGCTATAAAATAAACCAGGCTTAGCAGCGAAAAAGTCAGAGCGATAATTCCTGGAAACGGAAAGAGACTTAACAGGAATAATACGGCATAGCGCACTCCGGCGAGGCGCCCGGGGTCTTCCTCCTCAGCAATTTTCCGGTCAAAGAATTCATTCGTCAGTGAATTGGATACACGCGTGGCAATAACAAAGTTCCAGTAAATATTAAATATCGGAATCAGTACCAACCACGCCTGTGCCGGTTCCATAAACCGGTTTTCGGGAGTGACCTTTTTCAATAAACCCTGGATGGTATACGCATAAAACGCGGATATGATGAACATACTGGCGCCAACTACCAGCAATAGCTGCATGGCCCCTTCAGGGAGATTCTGATAATCGATATTCATACTATGCGAAAATACGGGTATTTCCGTAAAATCACAGGGTTATCAGAGGTTTTTCGGGTAATTCCTGTACCATAACGACACACCCAGGTTTAACAGGATGCCAACCAGTAATGCTGCTGCTAACCGGCCCATATAATCCTGTAAAAAAGCTTCCGGCGCATAGTGCAGGTAGATGGAAATAAAAAAGGCTGTGATGGCCCCTCCGATGAGGAGAATCCGGAAGCCGTGAAAAAGTGCTTCAAAAAACTGCAGCTCGTTGTCTTTCTTTCTCCGTTTATAACTGCCTATACCAAAATACAGTCCCGCTAAGTGTATCAGGACGGACAGGTATTCCAGAACAGATATGCCAAAAAACCCGTTTTCGCCAATATCCCGTTCGTGAGTGCCCTGTTGTTGGATGACAAAGATCCATATGCCACTCAATACGCCGATCAGTATGCCATAAGGTAATGCCGTTTTCATTGTAATAAATTTTAGTCTGTAATACTTAATGTGTGAATTTGGTTGCCCATTTGTTTATGTTGTAATTAACAACTATTTTTAACTTTTGTTCATTTGAGCGGATTGGCTTTGCATAAAAGAGAGAACTGGCATAGGGAAGTCCTGCCGGCAGAGGCCACCTTGTTGGCCGCCTACCGGACGAGTGGGGATTTGCAGTTATTAGGTCAGTTATATGAGCCATACATGCCGCTTATTTACGGTTTGTGCCTCAAATATTTTAAAGATGAGGCACAAAGTGAAGATGCGGTCATGCAGATATTTGAACAGCTTATCCAGAAACTGCGCATCCATGAGGTTACCCATTTTAAAAGCTGGCTGTATATGCTTGCCCGCAACCATTGCCTGATGCAACTGCGGACGGAAGGTAAGTTTTCACAGGTATCTCTTGACGACAGTTTTATGGAAAATGAGCCTTTTCCGCATCCGGATAACGGGGAGCAGGAGTTCGAAGAACGACTGTCTGCAATGGAGCAATGCCTCGAAAAGCTGAATGAGGAGCAGCAACTGTGTATCCGGCTTTTCTACCTGGAGGGAAAGTGTTATAAAGAAATTTCCGAAAGGACAGGGTATGAATATAATAAGGTAAAAAGCTACATACAGAACGGAAAACGCAATTTAAAAACCTGTATGGAGAACTTAAAGGATGATGAATAAATACACATCAGTACGTATACAATATTATCTGGAAGGTAAACTTTCTCCTGAAGAAATGTACCAGCGGCAGCGTGAAGCCCTGGACGATCCGTTCCTGCAGGATGCTATTGACGGTTATCACGGAGCGGAGCGGGTGGACGAACGCAGATTAAGTTCCCTGCAGAAACGGCTTGAAGATCGTATTGCACTGAGGGATGAGCAAAAACAGGAATTTTATTTCAACTGGCAGCGGCTGAGTATAGCTGCTACGGCCGGATTGCTGTTCATTCTGGCATGTATCCTTTTATGGATGATCATCAGCCGCAATCAGGCATCTTCACCGAAAGAAAAGAAAGTTGACGTGGAGTTAATGCAGCCCGCAGTTCCGGATCAGAATAAATAATGGATCACGGTATAAACAAGACCAGCAAGGATGGCCGATACGGGGATCGTGAGCACCCACGCCCATAACAAACTGATCGTAACCCCCCAGCGTACCGCAGATACCCTTTTTACCAGTCCAACCCCAATGATAGACCCGGTAATGGTATGGGTTGTTGACACCGGAATACCGAAATGC
>CAKSVK010000248.1 GCA_934502905.1 uncultured Chitinophagaceae bacterium | reverse complement strand
GAGGACACCGACCGGTAGCGGAATTGGCAATCCCAACCACAGCTACATCAGGAGCTTCCTCTTCCTGCAACCGGTTTCCTGTTGCAGATCTCCCACTTTCATCAGTGATTAAAAAGATAACTATTCCAGTTGCTGCTGCATTCGTCTCACACGGTCCTCCAGCTTCTCTGAGCTAAGCGTTTCCCGCAGGCTGTCTACCTTGATCGGGAAGCAGAAGGGTGTCAGCTGACTGGGAAAGGTTATAACGATCTCCGACTGCTGTATCCTCTCCAGCATGTTCCGGAGCCGCACTTCTTCCATCTGCTGATCCATCACTTCCCGGTAAGCCTGTTGTAAAAGAATATTGCCGGGCTCGTACTCCATAAAAACATTGAACAGCAGGGAAGCAGATGACTGGAGATGACGGGCTTTCTTTTGCTCGCCGGGAAACCCCTGGAAGATCAGTCCACCGATCACAGCTATATCCCTGAATTTTCGTTTAGCCATTTCCGTAGCATTCACGCTGTGCTGAATATCGTTAAGCAGGTTATCGGGAGAAAATAGTTCATACACATTCGTATCGTCTACCGGTATAGGCTGATCACTCAGCAGCTCAAAGCCATAATCATTCATCGCCAGCGAAAAAGTAACCGGTATCAGCCGGCTGATGCGCCAGGCCAATATCGCCGCCATCGCTTCATGCACCAGTCGCCCCTCGAAGGGATATACAAAAAGATGATATCCATCGCCGGTCTCTATATGTTCTATCAGCAGTTCATTGGCACGCGGTATATGGGAAAGCTTTTTTTGCAATGCAAACAGGGGAGATAATACAGCCATTTCTTTATTAACCGCCCGTTTAACCAGCGCTTCGTTCAGGGTTTCCCGTAACTTCCTGCCAAGATTAGCGGAAAGCGGCATTCGTCCTCCCTGCCAGCTCGGCACGATGGATTTTGTAGCGCTGGACTTTTTAACCAGCACCGTCATTTCTTTAACGGCTACCAGCTCCAGGTTTCTTCCCGCCAGCGTAAATACAGCGCCGGGATCCAGCCGTGAAATAAACCACTCTTCTATTACACCGATGTACCCGCCGGAAACAAACCGCACTTTCAGCATCACTTCACTCACGATCGTGCCGATATGCATCCGGTGCCGCATGGCTGTCCTGCGGCTGACAATACGATACAGTCCATTGATATATTCCACCTTCTTAAAATCGTCGTATTGCTGCAGGGCTATGCCGCCGGCGGTAATAAACTGCATGATCTGTGCCCATTCTGTTTCTGTCATATCCCGGAAACAGTGGGTTTCCTTCACTTCCTTAAATATTTCTGCCGCATCAAATCCATCCGAAACAGCGAGTGTGCACAGGTACTGGATCAATACATCAAAGCACAGTACCATGGGTTCCCTGCTTTCAATCAGGTTTTCCTTTACCGCGTTCTTCAGGGCTGCCGCCTCTATCAGCTCCAGCGAATGTGTCGGCAGAAAATAGATCCGGCTGACAGCATCCGGCTGGTGACCGCTCCTGCCCGCCCGTTGCAGGAAACGGGCCACTCCTTTTGGCGATCCTACCTGTATCACAGTTTCCACAGGTCTGAAATCCACTCCCAGGTCCAGGCTGGCTGTACAAACCACTGCTTTCAGGGTTCCGGAATGTAAAGCCTCTTCCACCCATACCCGTAACTCCGGCTCTATGCTTCCGTGATGCAAGGCCAGGGCACCTGCCAGTTCCGGCGCTGCAGTCAGCAGGCTTTGATACCAGGTTTCACTCATACCGCGGGTATTGATAAATACCAGCGTGGTACGGCTTTCCATGATAATGGAAACGACCTTCCTGACGAGCTTCAAACCAAGATGCCCCGACCAGGGATAGTTTTCTATCTCATCCGGAAAAACAGATTCAATGGCTATTTTTTTATGCAGCTTCGCTTTCACAATCACCGGGTTGCCCTGGCGTAAAGGCGCCAGCAATACTTCTGCCGCTTGCTGCAGGTTGCCGATGGTTGCAGAAATACCCCATACCATCGGTGCAGTAGCACTTGGTTTTCTTTGTAATGAAACAATGCGGCTGACAGCCAATTCCATTTGTACTCCTCTCTTGCTTCCCAACAATTCATGCCATTCGTCTACCGCCAATATTTTCAGCCCGGAGAAAAAATCCGGATAATTTTTTTGTGCCAACAGCAAGTGCATACTCTCCGGCGTAATGATCAGCACTTCCGGTGGTTTTCTTTTTTGCCGCTGCCGTTCATTGAGGGGTGTATCGCCGTTCCTGACCCCGATCATCCACTGAAGGCCCAGTTCCCCGATAACCTCCTCCATTGCCCGGTGGATATCTTTTGCCAAAGCCCGCAACGGCGTTATCCACAACAGTTGTAATCCATTCCCCGCCTTCTCCCGGTAGCTGTCCGGATAACGGTCGATGAAATCAATGACTGCGCCCAGGAAAACAGAATATGTTTTACCAAATCCCGTAGGTGCATTTACAATTCCGCTTTTTCCCGCAGCGATATGTTGCCACGTTTCCTCCTGGAAGGCAAAGGGCTGAAGTCCTTTTCCTTTCATCCATTCTATCACCAATGTATATCCCCCCGATTGCCGCATATTATGAATATGCAATTTACAGGATTGAAGCAGCGACAACAAAGAACATATTCCATTGAAAAAGAAGTTGCTTTAATCCAATAAATCACTATTTTTGCTGCCCCTCAAAGGGTCCTGTGGCCGAGTGGCTAGGCAGAGCTCTGCAAAAGCTCGTACAGCGGTTCGAATCCGCTCGGGACCTCTTCACAAAGGTTGCCCTTAAAACAGGCAACCTTTTTTATTTTACACCAATTACCTAATAACCAATGCTTTAGTTTTTTAAAAATTTTATGGCTGGCAATAAAAAATTTATTATCAGCCATAATTTTAATTATCTTTAATTTGTGGCTATAAATATTTGCTATTATCTTCAGCCATAAGTAAAAAATATCACCTGATACGGCTTATTATGGAAAAATTGATCGGGAGGGAAGCAGAGAAAAATTTACTGAGGGAGGCGCTGGAATCCGGCGAGCCGGAACTGGTGGCTTTGTTTGGCCGGAGACGGGTAGGCAAAACTTTCCTGGTACGGCAATACTTTGCAGAAAAGCTGGCTTTTTCTTTTACGGGCACGAGAGATGCCAGCCTGTCGCAACAGCTTATTAATTTTAATAAAACACTGGGCAAAGCCGCCGGCAACGAAAAGCTCTACCGTACACCTGACACATGGGCGGAGGCTTTTGACCAGCTCAGCTATTTTCTGACACCGCAACTTACAAAAGAACGCCAGGTAATATTCCTGGATGAATTTCCCTGGATGAACACGCATAAGTCCGGCTTTCTGCCGGCATTTGATCATTGGTGGAACAGTTGGGGCAACAGTCAGCAAAACCTGGTGGTTATTATCTGCGGCTCAGCAGCATCATGGATGATACAGCATGTTGTGAACAGCAAGGGCGGACTGCATAACCGGATCACCCGGAAAATAAGATTGCTGCCATTTAACCTGAAAGAAACCGAATTATTCCTGACCACCCGGAATATTCACCTGGACCGTTACCAGACGCTTCAGCTTTATATGATAATGGGCGGCATTCCGCATTACCTGAAAGAAGTAAAAAAAGGAGAAAGCGTGACCCAGACCGTTGACAGGGTATGCTTTACAAAAGACGGATTGCTGGAAAGTGAATTCAAAAACCTGTATCACTCGTTATTTGACGAAGCAACAAGGCATCTTTCCATTGTAAAAGCACTGGCAACGAATAACCAGGGACTCACCCGGAACGAGATCATCAGCAAAACCGGACTCAGCTCCGGCGGCACTATCACCCTTTTGCTGGAAGAGCTGATTGAATCAGGATTTGTTACTGCCTGGCAACCCTACGACAAAAAATCCAGGGATACGATCTATAAGCTGGCGGACGAATTTACTCATTTCTACCTGAAGTTTATGGATGGGAACCGGTCATCAGGCAAAGGAACATGGGAACGGCTGTCTGTATCGCCATCCTGGAAAAGCTGGAGCGGCGTTGCTTTTGAAAGACTATGCCTGAAACATATTCCCGGAATAAAAAGGGAATTAGGCATCGCCGGTATCTATACGGAAACATCTGCATGGCGCTATTTGCCTAAAACAGGAAAAGGAGCACAAATAGACCTGCTGCTGGACAGAAAGGATTTTGTCATTAC
>CAKSVK010000247.1 GCA_934502905.1 uncultured Chitinophagaceae bacterium | reverse complement strand
GTATAATTCTGTCGAGTATAGCATCTGCTATTGTTTTTTCTCCTATCACTTCATACCATTTGTTTACAGGTAGCTGAGAAGTAATGATCATTGAAGTTTTTCCATGCCTGTCTTCAATAATCTCCATAAGTGTTGCCCTGTTTTGTGCATCGAAGGGTTGCAGTCCAAAATCATCCAGTATAAGGAGCTGTTGTCGTTCTATACGGGATATCTCTTTGATGTAGGAGCCATCGGCTTTAGCCATCTTTAATCGGGCAAAGAGTTTTGGGGTATTGGCATAGAGTACTTTGTAGCCAAGTATACAAGCCTGATGCCCCAGTGCGGAAGCAATATAACTTTTTCCAATACCGGTACTTCCTGTAATGAGCAGGTTTTCCTGTTGTTTAATGAAGGTACATTCTGCAAGCCGACGTATCTGGTTACGGTCAAGGTTACGCTCTGCATGATAATACATATCTTCAACAGAAGCCTTATAGCGGAAGCGTGCGTTGCCAAGCCGTCGCTCTACATTCCTGTTTTGTCTGTCATCCCATTCCGCTTCTATAAGGTGAGCCACCATTTCATCGGCAGTATACCCGGTGAAGCTGTCTGCTTCCATAGTAGATTTAAAAGCATGGAACATTCCAAAAAATTTGAGTTTACGCATTTTGTCCAGTGTGTTTGTGTTCATAATGATTGATTGTAAAATGATGATATAAAGTTTTAATTATAGTATTGTTCTCCACGGATGTTATCGTGTGTTGGCATTGGAAGTTCAGGGGGGTCTTCATTAAATACATCCATTCCTTTTTCAAGAATGGTTTTTATGGTATTGTAGCTGTAACTGCCATACCCCAGCGCTCGCTGGCAGGCAGCGATAAGTCTTTCATTACCGGCTTTGCGTCCGAAGCTTAATATGCCCATGCATGATTTGTACGCTTGCTCCGGATGTTGTTTGCGTTCCAGTATTCTAAGGATATATTGTTTTACATCTTCATCAATGCCTGCAGCCCAGTTAATAAAATATTCTGGTGTCCAGTCTGCCAGGAACCGATGTGTGGAAGCAAGGTGTGCGGCATCAGTAATATGCTTGTAGGGAGTACGATCCCGTTTATGAAGTGCTATGCGCTCATAGTGATAAAACACCTCTACATTGGAACGGGAGTATAGGATTTTTACTTTCTTGCCAATAAAGCGGTAGGGAACGCTGTAATAGTTTTGATCAGGACCAAGCCGTACATGACCATCCTTATTAACAGTAACGTGTAGTTGCTTTTTAAGTTCATAGTGAAGTTGAGGCAGGGATGAGAGCGCTGACTTTTCCACCTCTTCGAACTGCTGCCGCCTGCTGTAATGACGACCTTTAAGGGGCTGATTATTGTGTTGTTCCAGCGTGCCACGGATAGCGATATTAAGATCTTCAATGCTGTGATATACTGTTCTTTTAATGAAGGTGTATACGCGGGTGTACATAATTTTTACCGCTCCTTCTACCAGTGCTTTATCCCGGGGTCGGTAAGCCCTGGTGGGGAGTACGGTAGTGCCGTAATGATCTGCAAAATCAGCAAAGGTCTCATTAATGGTGGGTTCATAACGGCTGCTTTTAATGACTGCAGCTTTAAGATTATCGGTAACAATAGCAGCGGGTACACCGCCGTAATAGTGAAGCGCATTTTCACAGGCTGCTATAAAATCTTCCTTTTGCTGGGTAAATACAGCTTCTATATAGGTGAGTTGGCTGGCTCCAAGAATAGCAATAAATACTTCTGTTTCTTTTACCTCACCACTGTCTTTATCTACAATGCTGAGCTTCTCCCCGGCAAAATCAACAAACATCTTGTCCCCAGCTTTATGGTCAAGATGCATTACAGGGTTTACCTGGGCTTTCCACCTATTGTAATAAAAGCAAAATTGTGTGTATTGAAAACCTTCAGGATAGTCCTTGCGATATGCTTCCCATAACATTAACCGGGTAACCCCTTTACGCTTAAGTTCTTTATCTACAAGCGGAAAGAGCTTCTCAAGTTCATATACCCTTGCATCAGGTGTTTTTTCATGAGCCTGACCAAAGAGATCTTCCAACTCTTTATCATTAAGCTCATTAATTTCTTCAAACGTAAAACCGGTGTCTTTAAAAGCCTGGATATATTTTTTGGCTGTATTACGGGATACACCTGTTCGGGCTGCTATAGACAATTTGCTGCAGCCCTGTGTATACATGCGGATAATCTGGCGGATCTTACTCATGCTGATAATTGTATTTGCCATACTTCTTTAGAATTAGTGGCGGCTAACTTCTAAAAAAATATGCAGCTCCTACAACTCTTATCAACCTTGCAAACAGGTGGTCAATTTGCTCCGAAATCACCTGGTCAATTTAGCGCGAAACGACTGGTCTCTTTCCGGCGAAATCGCATGGTCAATATCAGCGAAATCTCCAACTTAGGATTGTATAAGACAATCAACATTGCTATCTTTGCACCTGAAAATACTAGAAAAATTTAAAGTGTTTTTGCTTTAAATCTCGATACTAAAAACTGGTAATTTTTAAATCCCGAGATATAAGTAAGAACGCTCATGCTATGGCGTGGGCGCTCGCTTATTCGGGATTAGGCTACCAGTGCCTTAGTATCGGTAAGTGTAGTTGCCTGCGCTTTTTTCATTTGCAGGCTCCGCAACTTAAAAAACAGATATTATGGACACTGCAAATAATAATTCCATTCAAGTAGCTATTGTGGATAACAATGTACAGCTTCGGGATAATTCTGTAAAGCAACTTGAAAACTCTGGCTTTACCGTATTTTTTCAAGCTGGAAGCGGACAAGATGCGCTTCAAAAATTAAAGGGAAATAACAATTTGCCCGATGTTTGCATCATTGAAGAAAATTTGGAAGCCGCTAAAGTTTTATTGGAAATATATCCCGATTTGAAAGTCCTGATTTCAAGCATGAATGACAATGAGGAAAATGTTACGGATATGCTGAAAACAGGCGTGTCAGGCTATATACTGAAATTCGCCGACCCGGACGAAATGATAACTGCCGTTAAAGCATTGAGCGAAAATAGAAAATATTTCAGTGTCGGGATTAGTGGGATAGCAATGGAATATTTTGTACAGCAATCATAATCTATTAGTGATTTGGGATTTGTGTGTCATATATGCACTGTTTCAATTAATTCAGCCGTTTCTCCATTTGTGGCTAAATATAAAATTGCAATTTCAGAAACTACTCCAACTAATAGCTTGGCATACTTGATTTCAAGTCCTTTGAAATTTGCATCTTTTCCGTGTCCTGTTCCATAGCCATTGCGTAATTCACCTACACCTTGAACAATGGTTCCAATTCCACTTAATATTTGCTTGATTGCCTTTTCCGCTTTGTCAGGGTCATCCGCTTCTTTGGGTTTAAAGTCTAAGGCATTTGTTGTTGCTTTGAGCAATTGAGGCAATGTCCAATCTGAATTTATAGCTTCACCTTTTTGTCGAAGTATAGATTTACAGGTTGTTTCAAGAAGTTCTTTTGCTGTACCAATCGCCAAGTCTGTGTCTTTGTGGATGGCGTCAGTCATCGTATTAATTTTGCCATTCACATAAGCAGTATTCAAGTACCGTTTTATTTCTACTTTTTTAGCGACTAATTGAGCTTGTCCAATTGCTTTCTGCCGTCCAGAGAATATTGGCTTACCCGAAATTTCGTCCGTTTGGGCAATCTCAAATCCGTCAGCAGCTAAGTGTTTATTATAAATTTCAACCAACTTTGAAACGTCCTCCGAATTTGTCCTTACTCTTGGATGAACGGTTGCAGAAAGAAACCTTAGATAAATTTCATCATCAGAATGTAAAAGATTTATTCTTGGGTCACCATAAATCCAGTCCTCATCCCAATCGTTATTATTCACCATGTGCTGATAGATGTCGTCATAGGCATTTGTGTACCGGTAATCTCTTGATGGCAAACTTTTCAAATCATAAAGTCTGGCTAAAAAGTCTGGCTCTGTTTGATTGCCGTGATACCAAAGTTTTCCGATGGTCATCTCATCGGCTATATGTCGTCCTGTTACGTCTGATATTTTGTTATTTGCCATTTATTCTAAATCGAAATACTGTCTAAAATAACAAATTTAACAAAACAAATTTTTCTTAAACAGAAGATAAAATGAACGCTATCACAAACCACGATACATTCTTTTGCTTCTTTTCGTGTGTCCTGAATGAGCGTATGCTAAGATATAAAGCTCAGTGTTGAATAAGAG
>CAKSVK010000246.1 GCA_934502905.1 uncultured Chitinophagaceae bacterium | reverse complement strand
ATCCAATCCACATCTGTTACAGGCGGAGGAGTTACTATAGAAGGGACCTCCGGTAATTACAGTGGAATACGCCTCGGTACCGTCAGCACAAATATTGTCTCACAGGTATTATCACAATCCGGTCCTATTATATTGAAAGGACGCGGGGCCGTAAATGCCTCCCTGCATCTGTACGGGGAAGTATATATAGGCAATCGAAAAGATGCTGTTGCCGTAGAAGGAGTAACACCTACGGTAACGGGGACAGCAGCCAACATTCTTATCCAGGCAAACGACCAATACCAGTTCAGCAATACATCAGGCAGAAATACGACTATTAACAGTACGGGTTCTTTAACCATGGAAGCGTATTCAGCGGGTTATACCGGCACTGTCAGCTGGACCGGCAATGTTGCGTTCGGGTCCGGCTTCAGTAGCATCACACTCGGCGAATCAGCAGAAAACTACGATGTTGCCCTTAATAATACGCTTACAGCAGCAGGCAATATAACCGCCTATGCCAATAACTTTACACTGGCCAATGGTGTAGGGCTTGTCTCTTCTGTTGCCGGAACAATTAACATTAATGCAAGAGGAAATTTCATCAGGAATGGAACCACCCGCAGGATCATCAGCACCGTAAATGGCGATATCAATATATATGCAGATGCTGATGCAAATGGCAGCGGTCAACTGGATATCGGTTATATTACCTTTAATCCCGGCTCGGGCAATATCAGGCTTCGGGCCGAAACCCTGGATTGGACAACAACTAGTAATACTGTTAAACCCTATATCAATGGTACAGGCAGCTTTACCATAGAGCCTGCTGATGCCTCATTTCAGGCAGTGAGTACAAGCTGGTTCTTTTTTGATCAGGATGCCAACGGTATTGCCGGGCTCACCATTGGCAAAAACACCAATACAGGAAATATTACACACGAAACCACAGCGCTGAATATAGCCGGCCCTGTTAATCTGTATGGCGGACTGGTGAGCCTGGCTGTTAATCTCACCAGCTCTGCAAACGGTGATATTTTTATAAAGGCAAACACGAATCAAAATGGTAGCGCTGCCATTAATAATACGGCGTCTATCTTAAAAACAGCCGGCACAGGTACGCTCACGATGCAAAGCCAGGCACGGTTAAATAGTGGCACGATTACCGCATCGGGATCGGGTATATTGAACGTTATATTGTGGAGTGATTATGGCAATAACAATAATGGCGGCGTAAGCGTTGCCTCGGTCACAACTAATGGCGGACATCTTTGGCTGGGAGGTAGCAGCACCGCTAATGGTTCCTATACATGGAATGGACTTACAGTAGGAAATGGACCTTCCGTGGGCTCTGTTAACAACAACTTTAATGCAATTGATTTTTATGGACCGATCTCAACCGGTGGAGGTGATGTATTATTATGGGGCGGTAACGGATATTCTTCCGGCACCAGCGGCGTTAATGTAATGCAGGCCTCCCGTTCCATCAATACGGGCACTGGCAGCATTACATTCATTGCCGACAACATAGAAGGATATGATCTGAATATCAGTACCACCGGTAGGCTGACCCTGGTGCCCGATGGTGGCAGTTACCCGGCTGCCATCATCTGGAATGGAGCGATTGCTTCAGGCAATTTTAATGCAAGCGACAAATTTGATAAACTGAATATTCTCAATTTTGCCAACCTGGGCGGACTTGTAATAGGCTATTATAATCAACATATATCGTCTGGTGTACCTGTAGTGCAGGGCAACAGTAGTAACATTACGGTTAATGCCGCTACTTCCATCGTAGGATCCATTACACTCTATGGTACCGGGTTAGCCATTAATCAGCATCTTGCGTCCACCGCAGCGGGCAATATCAGCCTTTTTGGGAATACGCTTTCTGTTGGCGGAAGCGCTACGCTTAGCTCAACAGGAAATCTGATAATTGAGCCCATTACAGCGGGCACAACTATAGGGCTTACGGGTGGAGCAGGAACATTGGCCATAACCACTACCTGTTTCAATACGAATTTCAGTGACGGCTTTTCAGAAATACGGGTTGGAAATACTACCGCCGGCAATATTACCTTTAATACGGCAATTGCCACGAAGGATAACCTGCGCTTAACCACGAATGGTAATTTATTGCTGAATGATATACTGGAGATCGGTAACAATAATCTGCGGTTTGTTGGCAATACGATTGTCCCTGCAAGTAATAAATTCGTTAAAACAAATGGAATAGGTAAACTGATTATGGATATTGCTGACAACGCGGGCAAGCTTTTTCCTGTAGGTACAGATCACTATGCACCCGTAACGATTACCAATCACACAGGCATTACAGATGCGTTTTATGCAACAGCCTCACCGGGGGTATTTTATGAAGGAAGTGTTAGTGGCACACCTGTGGTCTGGTCACCGCGAATCGATCTGACCTGGAATATTGGTAATACAGCTGCCACTACCGGTGCGGGAAATGTAGACCTGGCTTTCGGATGGAATACCGCAAATGTGACGGGTGCGCTGGTCACTCCCCGGCTGGTACACCATGATGGCGCTATATGGGAACAGTTGCCGGGCACTCAGACTTTTGACCTGGGAGCCAGAACGCTCACTTATAACGGCTATACAGGTACGTTTTCTCCCTTTGGTATCGCAGAAGCTAACCTCTCACTGCCTGTTACCTGGGTATCTTTTACAGGAAGAAAAATCCGGAATGAAGTGGTGTTAGACTGGGTTACAGCCTCGGAACAAAACAATGCTTATTTTGAAATTGAACGCAGCACGGATGGCATTGGATTTTTCAGTATAGGTACTGTGGGAGCTGGTCAGCAAAACACAGGTAATCCCGGAGAATATTCTTATACCGACTATAGACCTGAAAAAGGACGTTTGTTTTACAGGTTAAAGCAGGTTGACCATGACGGACGCAATAGTTATAGCGCAATTGTTACCGTCTTTTTTGAAGGTAATGGTGGTATTAAAATTGTAACGCTACCAGGCAGTAAACAGTTGATTATATCCATGCCACTACAAATGAGCGGCAAAGTTGAAGCGGTAATATTTGATAGTGGCGGACGTCAGTTAATGCGTAAGCAAATAATATCAGGACAAAACAATACTATTCAAACCGGGTTTGTAAATGTAAAAGGCGTTTATTTTTTATCTGTTGTCCGGGATGGAAGGTTGATTTTTAGTGACCGATTTATATATTAATGTAGTTGATGCGGGAGGAAACCCTGTGCTGATCCCGGGCAGGGTGTTTCTCCCCAATAAAGCAGGAGACATTGTATAAGCCGGTGCCTCTGGCTTCAGCAAAATAAAAAACCGGAAAAGTGCATGAAACAACTTCTCCGGTTGGTAGCCCGTACGAGAATCGAACTCGTGATTCATCCGTGAAAGGGATGCGTCTTAACCCCTTGACCAACGGGCCGTTTTGTTTTTGGGAGTGCAAAGATATATTATGCGCATCAACCGTCCAAAAAAAAATCTAAAAGAAGGGCGGATATTATTTATGTCCGTTATTTTATGATAAGGAAGTCCTAACTTTGCATCTCATTTTAAAAAGCCTAAAACAATTGTACAATGAGCACTGTTAAAGTTGCAATCAATGGTTTCGGAAGAATCGGAAGACTCGTTTTCCGTCAGATTTATAATATGGAAGGCATCGACGTGGTGGCTATCAATGACCTTACCAGTCCAAAAGTGCTTGCTCATTTATTAAAATATGATACAGCTCAGGGTCGGTTCGATGCTGATGTAAAAGCTACGGACAGCTCAATTGTAGTAAACGGAGAAGATATTAAAATTTATGCTCAGAAAGATCCGGCACAGATTCCCTGGGGATCGCACCAGGTAGACGTGGTGCTGGAGTGTACCGGTTTTTTCACTGATAAAGACAAGGCTGCCGCTCATATCACCGCGGGTGCAAAAAAAGTAGTGATCTCCGCCCCGGCTACGGGAGACCTGAAAACGATCGTATTCAATGTGAACCATGATATCCTGGATGGCAGCGAAACTATTATCAGTTGCGCATCCTGTACTACCAACTGCCTGGCGCCTATGGCGGATGTGCTGGACAAAAATTTCGGAATTGTATCCGGGTTAATGACAACTATTCATGCCTATACCAACGACCAGAATACCCAGGATGCTCCTCATGCAAAAGGCGATCTGCGCCGTGCGAGAGCAGCCGCTCAGAACATTGTTCCCAACAGCACCGGCGCCGCCAAGGCGATCGGTCTGGTATTGCCAGGATTGAAAGGCAAACTGGATGGCAGTGCACAAAGGGTGCCCACGCTTACAGGTTCACTAACGGAACTGGTAACCGT
>CAKSVK010000245.1 GCA_934502905.1 uncultured Chitinophagaceae bacterium | reverse complement strand
AGAATCCCCGGGACAGCCCTGACAATCTTATGACAAAAATCACCTTACCCGGTGACGAAACTTATTAAAAGCCCCGTAGCCTGAAAATACTTTTGTACGCTTTAAAAAATGTCTTTATGAGTGTGATCATAATCCTACTGATAGCCAGTATCTCCGTCGC
This sequence comes from uncultured Chitinophagaceae bacterium, assembly GCA_934502905.1. Classification (GTDB taxonomy): domain Bacteria; phylum Bacteroidota; class Bacteroidia; order Chitinophagales; family Chitinophagaceae; genus Agriterribacter. The sequence goes on along the minus strand of CAKSVK010000245.1, from coordinate 4,183 downwards.
GGGTTTGTTCCTGGCCGGATTTATATGGAGCGTTAAAAGCGGTCAATACGAAGATGATTACTCCCCTTCCTCCAGGATATTATTTGACGACACTGTAAAAAAAGAAGAGTAAACGATAAAACCAAATCCATCCAAACTATAACTCCCAGAACAAGTATTTATGCAAGTAGAGAAGTTTTACTATGACAACAAGATCGTAAAGGCGTTCGGATATGCAACGGTAATATTTGCCGTGGTAGGTATGCTCGCCGGGCTTTGGGCTGCCATCCAGATATATGCGCCTTCAACCAGCCTTAACCTGGCCGCTACTACTTTCGGACGTATACGCCCCCTGCACACCAATGCCATCATTTTTGCATTTGTGGGCAACTGTATTTTTACAGGTGTTTATTATTCGCTGCAGCGGCTTTGTAAGACGCGCATGTACAGCGATACCCTGAGCTGGATCCATTTCTGGGGCTGGCAGCTCATCATTGCTGCCGCGGCCATTACCCTGCTGATGGGGTATACCACCGGTAAGGAGTATGCTGAGCTGGAATGGCCGATAGATATTGCCATTACCCTGGTATGGGTGGTTTTCGGTATCAATATGTTTGGTACCATATTAAAGCGTCGTGAAAAACACCTGTATGTGGCAATATGGTTCTATATCGCTACCTGGGTGACCGTGGCTATGCTGCATATCGTCAACTCTTTGGCCATACCGGTTACATTTATGAAAAGTTACACCTGGTATGCAGGCGTTCAGGACGCCCTGGTGCAATGGTGGTATGGGCACAATGCGGTGGCCTTCTTTTTAACAACACCCATCCTGGGGCTGATGTATTATTTCCTGCCTAAAGCAGCTAACCGCCCGGTTTATTCCTACCGGCTTTCTATTATTCACTTCTGGTCTTTGATATTCATTTATATATGGGCGGGTCCCCATCACCTGTTGTATACGGCGTTGCCCGACTGGGCCCAATCCCTCGGAACCGTATTCTCCATCATGCTGATCTTCCCCTCCTGGGGCGGGATGCTGAACGGGTTATTCACGCTGCGTGGCGTTTGGGACAAGGTAAGGGAAGAGCCCGTACTGAAGTTTATGGTGGTAGCCATTACCTGTTATGGTATGGCCACCCTGGAAGGCCCGTTGCTGAGCCTGAAAAATATCAGTGCCATAGCCCACTACACCGACTGGATCGTGGCGCATGTGCACGTGGGGGGACTGGGTTGGAACGGCTTTATGGCTTTCGCAATGTTATATTACCTGGTACCGAAAATGTGGGGTACACAATTGTATTCCAAAAAGCTGGCGAATAACCATTTCTGGTTGGGCACCATCGGTATCATACTGTACGCGGTACCGTTATACTGGGCCGGATTTTCTCAAAGCCTGATGTGGAAGACCTTTACTCCTGAAGGCCAGTTGAAATTCCAGTTCCTGGAAACGGTGACCAATATTATCCCGATGTATGTTTCCCGCAGCGTAGGTGGCGGTTTATACCTGGTGGGCGCCATTATCATGGTGTATAACCTGGCCAAAACGATCAAATCGGGCAGCTTCATCGCCAACGAAGCAGCAGAAGCAGCTCCCTTGCATAAGGAAGTAAAAGCGCATGGTCCCCGCCACTGGCATACCTGGATAGAAAGACGTCCTATGGCCATGCTGGTAGTGAGTCTTATTGTGGTTGCCATTGGAGGTATCCTGGAGATGATGCCTACCTTTTTGGTAAAATCAAATGTTCCGACCATCGCAAGTGTAAAACCCTATACTCCGCTTGAACTGCAGGGCAGGGATATATATGTGAGAGAGGGTTGTTATACCTGCCACTCTCAGATGATACGTCCGTTCCGCGATGAAGTGGCACGTTACGGGGAATATTCAAAAGCGGGAGAATTTGTTTACGACCATCCTTTCCAGTGGGGAAGCAAAAGAACGGGCCCGGATCTGGCCCGGCTGGGTGGTAAATACCCGGACAGCTGGCACTTTAACCATATGTTCGATCCTACTTCCATGTCGCCGGGTTCGGTAATGCCGGCTTATCCCTGGCTGCTGGACAATAACCTGGATACAGCCTCCACGCGGAAGAAAATAACAGTTATGCAGAAGCTCGGCGTGCCTTACCCGGCAGGGTTTGAGCATAAGGCAAATGAAGACCTGATGCAGCAGGCGAACAGTATAGCAGAGAGCCTCAAGAAAGATAAAATTGAAACACCCGCCCATAAGGAAATTGTAGCGTTGATCGCTTATCTGCAGCGGATTGGTAAAGACATCAAACTTTCGGAAACAGCCTCCAATTAAAAACTAAAAAAAATCACCGAAATGAAGTTCATTAACTATCTGGAAAAAATAAGCGGAGTAGACATATACGCGTTGAGCTCATTTGCCATTTTTTTCCTGTTTTTTCTGGGTGTTCTTGTCTGGCTGTTTAAAGCCGATAAAAATAAGATAAACGAAATAAGCAGAATTCCATTAGATAACCAGGACTAAAACCAACCGTATGTTTCTGACAAAAAAAGTAAAACTGTTTCCGGCTGCCAGTAAAATGCTATCGCTGGTTTTGCTGCTGGTGAGCACTACCGCAATGGCAGCCGAGCCTCCCAAACCGTCTTCTCTCAACAACCCGCTGGCCCTTACCCTGGTGACGCTGATGATTGTATTATTGGTAGTGATATTTATGTTAGGCAAATTGCTCACAGATATTGCAGAGGTGAAGCTGAAGAAAGAAAAAGAGCAGAAGTCCGGTAATACCGCAGCCGTAACGTCAGCTGTTATAGCGCTCCTGTTATGCAGCAATTTAGCCTTTGCACAGGAAGCCGGGTCGGCAGTGCCGCAAACCATCGGGGGACTGTCGGCATTTATCTTCTATGTGATGATCAGCATTTTGTTTATTGAACTGCTGGTAATACTGGCATTGCTGATCAACATTCGCTTTTTGCTGAAAAAAGAGCAAAAGGTATTTGAAGAACCCTATGTTTTCAAGCCCAAAAAGCTTATTGCCTGGTGGGGCAGGCTCAACAGCTTCAAGCCTGTAGAGCAGGAAGCCGAGTTGGAGATGGAGCATGATTATGACGGCATAAAGGAGCTGGATAACAAGCTTCCGCCATGGTGGCTCTGGGGCTTCTACGTAAGTATATTGTTTGCCGTTGTGTATATGTGGCGGTATCATGTAGCCTATAGCGCACCGCTGAGCATAGAAGAATATGAAATTTCGGTGAAGAAAGCGGATGAAGAGGTAAAAGCGTACCTTGCTTCACAGGGTGAGGCAATTGATGAGAATACGGTAACAGTGATGATGGCTCCGGCCGACCTGGCAGCAGGTAAGCAAATATATGCTGCAGTATGTATTGCCTGCCACAAGGAAGATGGCGGGGGACTGGTAGGTCCCAATCTGACCGATGACTACTGGATGCACGGCGGCGATATTAAGAGTGTGTTCAAAACCATCAAATATGGTATCAACGCTATGCCGGCATGGCAGGCCAGTTACTCCAATAAACAGTTGGCGCAGGTAGCCAGCTATGTAAAATCCTTACATGGTACAAATCCTCCCGATGCTAAAGCACAGGAAGGTGAGCTATACAAGGAAGATGCGGCGGTAGCAGAAGCGCCTGCAGCGGAATAAGGTCTTAATTATGAAATTCGGAAAAAAATGAAACAAGGAGTGGGGAATAAGGTGGAAGACCCGGAATCGTTCAGGGACCGGATCGCCACGGTGGATGAAAAGGGAAAAAGAAAATGGCTGTTTGTCCAAAAGACAAAAGGGAGGTTGTTTAATATCCGTACGTGGGTAAGCTGGGGTTTTTTCCTACTCTTTTTTGCCTTGCCATTCATAAAGTATAAAGGACGCCCGTTGTTTCTTTTCAATATTCCGGAAGCAAAGTTTATCATTTTCGGACAGGTATTCTGGCCACAGGATTTCTTTATTTTCGGACTGGCAATGGTAACCGGCCTGGTGTTTATCATTTTGTTCACTGCGGCATTTGGCAGGTTGTTTTGCGGGTGGGTATGCCCGCAAACTATTTTTATGGAGATGCTTTTCCGTAAAATAGAGTACTGGATAGAAGGAGATGCGCCCGCACAACGTATGCTGAAAAAGGCGCCCTGGAACGCAGAGAAGATCCGGAAAAAGGGAACAAAACATTTAGTATTCTTCCTGCTTTCTTTTATTGTATCCAATTTTTTCCTGGCCTATATTAT
>CAKSVK010000244.1 GCA_934502905.1 uncultured Chitinophagaceae bacterium | reverse complement strand
AGGTGGTTCTATCGACAGCGGGGAACTTTGAAAGCCTTGTTACCTCTTATGGACTGGATTTTATACCGGTAGATCTGGATTTTCAGGAGCTTGTCAATTCAAAAGAAGCCGGCAACCTGATGAAAGGCCCTTTAAAGGCATTACGTGAGATTAAGAACCTAAAAAACAAGATGTCACCACTGATACAGGACGCCCTGGGAAAATTTTACGAATTGGCAAGGCAAAGCGATAGGGTCTTGTTCCATGTCAAAACACTGGCGGACTACTTTGCAGATCAATTTCCTCAAAAGATGATTAAAACCGATGTTGTTCCTGCAACCCAACCCACATCAGCTTTTCCCAATCCTGTTTTTAGTGCGTTGCCGCTACCGGCTTTCCTGAATTGGTTTACCTTTAAATTAAGCGAATTAGGATTAAAATGTGGAGAAAAACAGTTCAGGACTTTAGGCAAAACGTAGGGCTTCCAAAGAAATTCAGGAAGCCTGATTTGATGTCTATTTATGGCATAAGTGAACTGCTATTGAAAAAGCCTGATGATTACCCGCACAACAGCTTCTTTACCGGCTTTTGGCTGGATAATACCCCTGTTGAATTACCTCAAGACCTTACTGATTTTATTGCAGACGGCCAACCACCATTGCTGATAACATTCGGAAGTATGCCGTTTAATAATAAACGCAACATTCCGGAACTCATCAATACATTAAATAGGCAGTTGAACATAAGAATAATTGTAGTGAAGGGTTGGGGGCTTTCCGACACGGAAGCATTCAGCCAAAACCCGGATATAAAAGTGATTGACGCTGCTCCCTATGACAAATTATTTCCGTTGGTAAAGGCTGTTGTGCATCATGGAGGCATCGGAACAACTGCTTCATGTCTGAAAGCAGGAAAACCTTTTTTGACCTGCCCCGTACTGCACCCGCTTGGCGACCAATTTTTTTGGGGTAAGATTGCATATCAAAAAGGTGTAGCCCTATACCCGCAACCGATAAAAAAGCTGCAGGAAGAAAAATTTGTAACGGCTGTCAAAGAGCTTTTAGAAAACGAAACCCTTTATACGAAAGCAAAGGGATTTTCAAAACAACTCAATCGGGAAGACGGAATTAAGAAAGCGATTGAACTAATTGAGAGATGGAAATAATAAAAACAGACGGATTGACTAAAAGCTACGGAAAAACAGTAGCGGTGGACAACATTTCCATTCACGTTAACAAGGGTGAAATCTACGGTTTTTTAGGACTGAACGGTGCGGGTAAGACAACGCTTATCAGGACTTTGTTGGGTATGATTAAACCCGACGGAGGAAGTGTAACCTTATTCGGCAAAGAGCTAAACTCAAACTTTAATCAGTGGAATCACATTGGCTATTTAGTTGAAGCGCCTTACGCATATCCTAATCTTTCGGTTTACGAAAACCTGAAAGTGTTTTATAAACTGCGGCAACTAACCGAATTGACTGAAATTGACAGTATTATAGAATGCCTTAAACTTACAAAATACAGAAATACTAAGGCCAACGCTTTGTCATTTGGAAACCAACAGAGATTAGGGCTTGCAAAAGCACTCATACATAAACCTAAACTCCTGATATTGGACGAGCCAATTAATGGCTTAGACCCGGAAGGAATTGTAGAAGTGCGGGAACTCTTGATTGACCTTGCAAAAAACGGCTCAACCATTTTTCTTTCCAGCCACATACTTGGCGAAATTTCAAAACTTGTCAATCGTATAGCCATTATTCACGAGGGAAAACTTATAAAAGAGTTAACCACGAAGGAACTATCAAGTCAAATCAGCAAGAAAATTCTGGTGCAGACAGCCGACAATCAAAAGGCAATTCAAATCTTGCTTAACGCCAATTATTCGGCTTCACTGACATATACGAACGAAATTGAAGTCACGAACAAAGAGGTATTTGAGCATTCCGAAGTCATATCAAAAGTTTTGACCGAAAACGAATTCCCTCCCAAACAGATTTACCTGTTCACAGAAGATTTAGAAAACTATTTTCTGCGAACTATAAAAGAGAACAAGCAATGAGACAGCAGTTGCTGGCATTACAAGCCGAAGTGATTAAAATCAAGTCTGCTAAAATTCTTTGGGCGACTTTTATTGCATTTGCCATTGTTCCTGTAATGGGCGGGGTTTTCATACTTGTTGTTCAGGACAATGAAGCAATGGAGAAGGCAAGCGGGTTTGCTCTTAAAATAAAAGCGATGAATTTTGAAGCGAACTGGAAATCATATTTAAATGTGTTGAGCCAGGCTGTTGGTGTAGGTGGCGTTCTACTTTTTGGGTTTGTGGCAAGCTGGATTTTTGGTCGTGAGTATTCTGATGGAACTGCAAAGGATTTGCTTTCGCTTCCCACTTCACGGACTAAAATCGTAAATGCAAAATTTATTCTGTACGTGCTTTGGTGCCTGATGCTTGTTTTGTCAAACTTAGTCGTTGCGTTTATTCTTGGAACAACCTTACATCTTCCAACAATGGACACAAGTTCATTGACGGGAATATTGAATGACTATTTTATTACAACTGCTTTGACAATTATTGCTGGAGTTCCCATTGCCTTCTTTGCACTTTATGGCAAAGGCTATCTTGCTCCACTCAGTTTTGTGGCATTAACATTGGTTTTTTCACAAGTGATTGCGGCAATAGGTTACGGTTCATATTTTCCCTGGTCTATTCCAGGATTATACAGTGGTGCAGGTGGGGAATACAAAAACTTGTTGAGCAGTTTTAGTTACATAATTTTACTGCTGACTGGTATCGTAGGCTATTTAGCAACAACGATTTATTGGAAAAATGCAGATCAAACGAAATAGATGGAGCTCCTTCTTTATAAAATCTTTATGCCTCCGCCTGCTGCTCTTATTTTCTGTTTATAGTTCTTACATGAGTTTTGTACTCTGATCAATACGGGAAAAATGAATCATGAGAATTCATTAGGTAAAAAGGTTACTGTTTCCACTTTACTGGTCGCACTCGGCATCATCTACGGAGATATCGGCACCAGCCCCCTATATACATTCAAGGCAATCATCGGGGCGAATGAGATCAGCGAACTGCTGGTTTTGGGTGGGGTGTCCTGTGTATTCTGGACATTGGTTTTGCAGACCACCGTCAAATATGTTTGGATCACTTTAAAGGCCGACAATGAAGGAGAGGGTGGGATATTTTCGCTGTATTCTTTAGTAAGAAAATATGGCAGAAAGCTGATCCTGCCGACCATGATAGGCGCCGCAGCTCTGCTTGCAGACGGCATTATAACCCCTGCGGTTACCGTAACATCGGCAATTGAAGGGTTGACGCTGATAAGAGGGCTTGATCATTTATCACCCGTGCCTGTCGTAATTGTTATCATATCCTGCATTTTCTTCTTTCAAAGGTTTGGCTCCCAAAAAGTAGGCAAAGCTTTCGGCCCTGTAATGCTGATGTGGTTCTCTATGCTGCTGGTTGCCGGGTTGAGCCAGATAGTAACAGCTCCAGGTGTGTTAAAAGCATTAAACCCTTATTACGCCTACCAGTTGCTGTCTCATTATCCGCGCGGGTTTTGGATACTGGGAGCAGTATTTTTATGTACAACGGGGGCGGAAGCGCTGTATTCAGATCTCGGGCACTGCGGGCGCAGAAATATCCGGATAACATGGATATATGTAAAAGTCTGCCTGCTTGCCAACTACCTGGGTCAGGCTGCCTGGCTGCTGCATGAAAACGGTACATTTCTCGAAAACCGCAATCCTTTCTTCCAGATCATTCCCGGCTGGTTCCTGATACCAGCTATCATTATCGCCACCTGCGCAGCCATCGTAGCCTCCCAGGCTTTGATCAGCGGATCATTCACGTTGGTCAGCGAAGCGATCAACCTGAACTTTTGGCAAAGAGTATCAGTTAAGCAGCCCACAGAAGCCAAGGGGCAGATATACATTCCAAGTGTGAACACGATGCTGTGGGGTGGTTGTATCATGATAGTACTTTATTTTAAAAACTCTGCCGGAATGGAAGCCGCCTATGGACTGGCCATAACCATTGCCATGCTGATGACCACCTATTTACTAACCTATTACCTGCTTTATAAGCTGAAATGGAATAAGATCCTTGTCTATGGGCTGCTGTTCATGTTTGCAACCATTGAGATTTCATTCTTCATAGCCAATATCATAAAGTTCCAGGAGGGTGGATATATAACCGTTATGACAGGCACTTTATTTTTGATAGTTATGTATGCATCATTTTACGGCAGAAAGATAAACAACCGGTACACCAAGTTTGTACACCTGGGAAAATACACAGATGAGATCGTAGAGCTAAGTGAGGACAAAAGTATCCCGAAGCTTACCACCCATTTAATATACCTT
>CAKSVK010000243.1 GCA_934502905.1 uncultured Chitinophagaceae bacterium | reverse complement strand
GGTGCTGAGCGTGGAATATGTGTGCCGGCTTCACCAACGACAATTCAATGACCAGATATTTCCACGCAAAATGTTGTTCCCACGAACACCAACAACGGCATCTAAAATAATATTTCGCCGCGCTGCGGCTCGTATACTGACTAATCCCGTATTACTACAAATATTCACAGTACGCTGCACCTTTTTCTTTACTTTTCATGAAGCTCATTCAGCCGTTTTCCTTCGTCATTGGAAAACCGGCGGTGTTTGGGTTCACTGATCATTTGTTTACGGCAGAATACTGTTATGTTCTGATAGCAGGTATACCCGTCTTAAAAGATGACGTGCCATACGGCTTATTTTCTTTTAATAATATGTTCATCCAACAGGTCCAATACAGATCTTCTATAGGTGGCGCCTATTGGTAGCTGGTCATTCCCGACCTTCAGCCGGTTCCCTTCCAGGGCTGCTATTCTGTTCACTGCCGCCAGGTAGGAGTTATGTATACGTACAAACAGGTTCCGGGGAAGCTCGTTTTCCAGTTCTTTCAGGGTGAGCAGTGTCATTATTTTTCCGGCGTCTGTAACAAATTCCAGGTAATTTCCTTTGCTTTCTATGTAATGAATATCATTGATCAGCACTTTCACCATTTTGTTCCTGACACCGGTCTTTATAAAAAGGAACTCCTTTTGCGACGGAATACCGGCGGGAAGGCTTTCATTTTCGGGGTGGCTGATGATCCTCTTCACCGCTTTCAGAAACCGGTCAAAAAGAACGGGCTTTAACAGGTAGTCTGTCACATTGTGCTCAAACCCTTCCAATGCATGTTCGCTATAGGCTGTGGTAAGTATCACTTTTGACTTTTCATTCAGCAGCTTTAAAAACTGCAGACCATCCAGTTCCGGCATCTGGATATCCAGGAAAATAAGATCGGCATGATGTTGCTGTACGAACTGGAATGCTTCAACGGGGTTGGTGGTAGCATATGACAATTCAAGCGCAGGCACCTGAGCGATATGCGACTGCAGCACGTCTATGGCGTGCTGCTCATCATCTATAATAACACATTTTATCACTACCTGGTTTTTATGGTTAAGTCCACAGCGTACAATTGTGCCTCATCTTTTATTACAAGCATATGGGATTGCGGGTATTGCAGATCCAGCCTGCTCCTGACATTCGCCAGGCCTATTCCGCTCGATCTTTCTTTTGACCCGGTTGCTTTGGTATTTTTCAGTGAAAAGCGAATCTCATCATTCATTACAGCCAGCCGGATGGTCACCGGGTTGTTTGCGTCATTGAGCCTGCCATGCTTACAGGCATTCTCCACAAATGTGATCAGCAGCATGGGTAGGATCCTGTAGTTGGCAGCATCGCCCGTCACTTCAAATACAATGTTGAGCGTATTATTGAAGCGGAGCTGCTGTATATCCAGGTAATTGCGGATATGGGTTATTTCTTTATCCAGCGGTACCAACCCGTTATCAGCCGGTTCTTCCAGCGAATAACGCAATATATCGGAAATTTTGCCCACCAGGTCTGATACTTCCGCAGACAAAGGAAGTGTTTTTGCATATAAAAGGCTTAAAGAATTGTACAAAAAATGCGGGTTCACCTGGTTTTTCAGGTATGTAAGCCGGGCATCGGCCATTTCTTTTTCCAGTTGCGCCCACCGCTTCTTGTCCCGGTAATTTTTACCCGCAAACCAATAAGCAAAGCTTATGCACGCAAACAAAATATTGAACCTGAATTGTACCCAGAACATGATCCTGTCAAAGGGTGGCAATTCATGGGGGAAAACTGCGGAAAATGCGACCCGCAAACCCGTTGTCATCACACAGCCCAGCAATGTAAGAAATATAACGGCAAAATAGTTTGGCTTCGGTTCCAGGAAACGGGGAAAGACCCATCCTATATTGAAGTAAAAAACCACCATCCCGGGTACTGTAGACGACAGGTTCTTGAAAATAAAATCCCTGTCTACTTCGTCGGCGCTCAATGCAATAATAAGCAGGTAAACCATCCAGCCCAGGAAATGATATAAAATGCGTTTACCGTTTTTCATCCCGGCAAAGGTAAATAAGCCCGGGTGGTTTATACGCTTTATACATGGATGGGTTGTATGGCAGGTCAAACTGGTTACGGGGATTGACAAACGAACGTCGCCCCGTTGCGTGTTCCCACGCAACGTTTTGCAGCCTGAATATCCAGTGACAATCCGCTTCTCTTATCGATCGTAGACTTCCTGCGATTTACTAAATAGGTCTTTGGTATAAAGATGTGATGAATAGTGTTCGCGGGATGTGGTCGGTGAAGACACCGACCACTAGGGTATCTGTGTGTTATCGGCGGTATGCCGATCACCACTGCTACTACTGGCGGGTGGGGACACCCGCCAGTAGTAGCAGTGGTGATCCCAGGGTCGGCTACGCCAGGCGCCTGGTGGGCGCATGTCTTATTTTAATAGCATTGATGAAGACACGTACCGGGGCAGCACTTCGCCCCGTTGCGTGTCCCCACGCAACGTTTTGCAGTCTGAATATCCGGTGACAATTCGCTTCTTTTACAGATTGTTGATTTTCTGCGATTTCCTAAATAGGTCATTGGTATGAAAATGTGACGAATAGTGCTAAAAGGACTATCCATCCATCCTCAATGGCTATCTGTCAAATCTGTTTTTTATACACCGGCTATTGAAGCATTTTTGATCTTCAAAATTGCTCTGTATGATAACATTACTGTCGTATTTTCAGCACATGATCATTTCCATGTGCCTGCTGTTGACCAGTTCCTGTACCCCTGCTTATACCGGTACAGTCATCAATCTGGCAGGCGCTACACCGGCTGATGAACTTATCAGGACTATGCTTACCATTCCCGCAGAATCCGAGGTTGATTTTATACAATGGGATCTGAAATTGTATGACAACCATTCGTTTGTCCTGAATATAATCTTTGGCGCATCGCAACCGAATACCTTAGGCTTTAAAAGCAATGCGGAAAAACGTACGGCCAAAGGAACATTCACCGTTTCTGAAAGCAGTAACTTTAAAACAATATATCATTTACAAAGCAGCAGCCTGCCAGCCGGAATTTCTTTGGCAAAGCTGAGCGAAAACCTTTTTCATCTGCTGACGCCGCAGCAGCAACTGATCCCCGGGAACGGGGGCTGGAGCTATTCATTGAACCGGAAAGATATTGTCAGCAAAAATGAAATATTAATAAGCTCCGCGGTTACTGATGCCAGTCCTTTACAGCTCGTATTTGACGGAAGAACGCCCTGCCAGGAAATTGCTGCCGAACATCCCGAAATGAATGCCAGCCCGGCCTGCTTTAAGCTAAAATGGCGGCTGATCCTTAACCGGGACTCCATCACCTTTCTTCCAACGACCTATATCATCCGTAAGGTGGTAGACAATGTGGTTCGTGACAGCGTTCCGGGTAAATGGACGATCATTAAAGGAACTGCCGGTAACCCTGCTGCCGTTATTTACCAGCTCGACCCGGATAAGCCGGAAGAATCTATCTCGTTCCTGGCAGGCGATGATAATGTACTCTTTTTCCTGAACAAAAAGAATGAGCCTTATATCGGGAACGAGCATCACAGCTATACCATGAACCGGAGATTTCAATAATAAATTTGCCTGCCGGAACACTCATGGATACGGAGCCTGCATTTTTGAGGATGTGGAAGGGGACGGGCTTCTTCCGGTTTCGTGGGACTATGGGGACTTGTGGGACATTGGTGAACCTGCCCGGGTCACCCGAGTCTCCGAAGTCCTATGATAAGAAGAAAAGATGCCGGACAGAGCTGCGCAGGGTTTCACACAGCGATGCCACTATGCGACGCAGCGCAAAGACTGCACATCAGAGATCGTCTGCGTAAACGACCTTTTTCATGCCTCTCAGGCTTTGCTTTCTGGGAGGTTTAAAGATCAGCTCCCTTATCTGCCGTGGCGGGTACACTATACATTCCTGACCGTGGAGATCATCATACTCCACAAAGCATACCCAGGCTTCAGGTCGTTGTAATATGGGGTCTGACCGGGTATCAGAACATTGGAATGTCCAGGATAAGCCAAATATCAAAGCGGTTGACCTTCTTTGCGTTTTAACGGCCATGGGAATGTTATCTATTTTTAGGTCTTCTTTCCAGCTCTTTCGCTTATCCCTATATATTTTGTAATCAGGGCTGGTGACTGCTTTTCCCAACTTCCGGAAAACGATCTTTACGGCTTCTTCCCCGATCTTACTGATAAAATGATCATCTCTGATTTTGTTTTTGTCGGACTGATTGCTATCGGCATAGTCTACCGTGCCAATTACGTCGTCAGCAAAATTCTCAGCCTCTTTGATGATCGCTGCAGCAATTTCCACACTCTGTGGCTG
>CAKSVK010000242.1 GCA_934502905.1 uncultured Chitinophagaceae bacterium | reverse complement strand
TACCGAGCCAGCCGTTGGCTTTGGCTTCAGCGATGGCCTGCTCCAGTATATCCGGTATCCAGGCATATTCACCACGGATATAGATATAGGTAGCATTACTGCCCAAAGCGTAAGAGCTCACGATCAATCCTTCAATAAGAAGATGGGGAATAAATTCCATCAGGTACCGGTCCTTAAAGGTGCCGGGCTCACTTTCATCGGCATTACATACCAGGTGGCGGGGAACCCCTTCCGGCTTGGCGATAAAACTCCATTTCATACCCGTAGGAAACCCTGCACCGCCACGACCCCTCAAGCCACTTTTTTTTACCTCTTCCACAATGGCTTCAGGCGTCATTTTCAGGGCTTTTTCCACACTATTATAGCCACCGTTTTTGCGGTATACGTCGTAGTAACGTATACCCTCAATATGTGCTTTGTCCAGTAATAGTTTAACTCCCATATTTTTAGCTTTCCGCTTTTTCTGTCATTTATCTCCTGCCTCTTTCCCTCAAATATATTCCGGATCGTAACAGGATCATCTTCCTTTTTTTATACCGGGTAATTTCCTGCCTCTCATCAGCTTTCCCAGCATAAAGCCGCCTGACACCAAGCCAAGCATACTGAAAACATCCTTCCAATCGCCATTCTTCAGAAATGCTGCCAGCGACATAAACAAACCAAACGACAACAAATACAACCTGCCAATCCTGTTCATGCCTTTTAATTATTTACAGCTGCATTCCTTCTGCACTCTTCAACAATAGCATCTACCTTTTCCCTGGTAAGATGTTCTTTATAAAACTTACCCAACTGCATCATAGGCGCATATCCGCAGGCACCCAGGCACTCCACGGTTTTCAGGGTAAACATACCGTCACTGGTCGTTTCCCCGGGCTTGATACCCAGCTTCTCCCCTATATATGTTATAATATCATCACTTCCTTTTATCATACAGGGACCTGTCTGGCAAACCTCGAACATATATTTTCCTACCGGCTTCAGGTTGAACATGGAATAAAAAGTAGCGACCTCATATACCTCTATCGGTTCCAGCTTCAGTAAAGACGCCACATAATCCATGGTCTCGGAGCTCAGCCAGCCAAACTGCTCCTGCGCCAGGTGTAATACCGGTATTAACGCACTTTTCTGTTTCCCTTCGGGATAACGCGCTACAATCTCATCTACTTTTTTGAGTCTTTCCGCAGAAAATTCCATTTTCAAATTTTCAAATTTTCAAATCTGCATTTTTAACTATGCATCCATCTCTCCCGCTATCAGGTTCAGGCTGCTCAGCACTATGACCGCATCCGCCAGCATGGAGTCCTTTACCAATTCGGGAAATGCCTGGTAATATATAAAGCAGGGTCTCCTGAAATGCAGCCGGTAAGGCGATCTGCCGCCATCGCTGATCAGGTAAAAGCCCAGCTCACCGTTTGCTCCTTCCACACTATGCCATACCTCTCCTGCAGGAATGTCGGTTTCCCCCATTATGATCTTGAAATGCCATATCAGGGCCTCCATCTTCGTGTATACATCCTGTTTGGGAGGTAAATAATATTCCGGCACATTGGCATGGTATACCTCAGCTTCCTGCCCTTTAAATTCCTGTATCTTCTGGTAAGCCTGCCGGATGATTTCCAGCGATTCCCACATTTCCTGGTTGCGTACCAGCCAGCGGTCGTATACGTCGCCGGTAGTACCTACAGGTATCTTAAAATCAAAATCCTGGTAGCTGCAATAGGGCGTATGCACCCGTAAATCATAATCTACCCCGCATGCTCTCAGGTTAGGTCCGGTAAAGCCATAATTAAGCGCTCTTTCTGCGCTGATAGGACCAGCACCAATGGTACGATCCATAAAGATCCTGTTGCGCTGCAACAGGTTTTCAAACTCTTTCAATGCTTTGGGAAATTCATTCAGGAACTTCTCCAGCTTCTGCCAGGCAGTGGCATTAAAATTTCTCTCAAAACCACCGATCCTGCCGATATTGGTAGTAAGCCTGGACCCGCAGATCTCCTCGTATATCTCATAGATCAATTCCCGGTACTGCATTACGTAGAGGAACACGGATAAAGCGCCCGAATCTACTCCTATCACAGAATTACAGATGATATGATCTGCCGTGCGCGCCAGTTCCATGATGATCACCCGCAGGTAATCCACCCGCTTCGGCGTTTCGATCTGCAGCAGCTTCTCACAGGTCATATGCCAGCCCATATTGTTAATGGGGGCAGAGCAATAATTCAAACGGTCGGTAAGCGGCGTCACCTGGTACAGGGGCCTCCGTTCTGCGATCTTTTCAAACGCCCTGTGTATATAACCTACGGTCGCTTCAGAAGAAACAATCCTTTCCCCGTCTACCTCCAGGATATTCTGGAACACGCCATGCGTAGCCGGATGCGTAGGCCCCAGGTTCAAGGTCGTGGTCGTCTTTTCAATAGACCCGTCGGGAAGTTTAATATGCTTTAGATCCTGTTGCAATATTTCTTCTGTCATTGTTCTAAGCTTTAAATAGTACCGCCCCTGCCAAACATCTCATCGTCTTTGTCTATACGTGTCTGGTCTTCCATGGGATATTCTTTACGCATGGGGAAATAATCCATTTCCTCTACATTCAGGATCCGCTTCAGGTTAGGATGACCGACAAAATTTACCCCGAAAAAATCATAGGTTTCCCTTTCCATCCAGTTGGCACATTCGTATAAGCGGGTGGCGGTGAAAACATCCGGGTTTTCTACGTCCGTAAATATCTTAAACCGTATCCTTACATTGTCGGTAAGATTGTGGAGGTGATATACCACCGCCAGCTCACGGCCTTTGTTATCGGGATAATGCACTGCCTGTAGGTCTGTCAGGAAGCGGAACTTCAGCTCAGGGTCATCATATAAAAACTGTAGCAACTTAAGGTTCATTTCCTTCGGTACTTCAAAAGTAAGCATACCAAAAGGCTCGGAAAAGCCGGTCGCCGACTCTCCGAATTTTTCAACCAGTCTTTCCCTGATACGTTCATTCGTTAATCCCATCTGACAATGTATTTACTGGATTCCGTAGCTTAACATTAACTGCTGATATCTTTCGCTGTTCCTTCTCCTGATACTTTCCTTACCCACCAGGTCCTGCACGGCCATTACACCATCCAGGATGGCCTCCGGGCGTGGCGGACATCCCGGCACATATACATCTACCGGGATGATCTGGTCTATACCCTGTAAAACGGAATAGCTGTCGAAAATGCCACCACTGGAAGCACAGGCGCCTACAGCTATTACCCACCGGGGTTCAGACATTTGTATATATACCTGCCGCAATACCGGTCCCATCTTTTTGGCAATAGTACCCATTACCATCAGCATATCACACTGGCGGGGTGAAAAACCCATTCTTTCCGCTCCAAACCGGCCAAAGTCGTAGTGCGCTCCCATGGTTGCCATAAACTCAATACCGCAACAGGAGGTAGCAAACGGCAGGGGCCACATAGAGTTTTTGCGGGCCAAGCCCACCACTTCACTCAGCTTGGTCGTAAAAAACCCTTCTCCGCTGAAACCTTCCGGCGGAGCATCTACCAGGCTGATATGTCCTTCATTATCTCTTGGCTTAGGACTTATATTAAATCGTACCGGACGTGCCATAACATCTTTTTTTGATAAATTAGTCAGCAGCTAGTCTTCCCAAACAAGGGCTCCTTTTTTGAGGATATAATAGAATCCTGTAAGGAAGAAGCCGACAAATGCCAGCACTGCCATAAAGCCTTCCCACCCCAGCTCGCGGAAATTCACAGCATAGGGATAGAAGAAGATCACTTCCACATCAAACAATACAAACAATATGGCAACTAAAAAATATTTTACGGCTAAAGGCTGGCGGGCATTACCTACAGACTCGATCCCGCTTTCAAAGTTTTCCAGCTTTTCGGAAGTAGCCCTTTTAGGTCCCAACAAATGGGTCACCAACATCATAACAGCCACAAAACCAATGGCTACTACCAATTGTATGGCGACAGGAAGGTAATCAAACGAAGTGTCGGTATTCGCGAGAGAAGTAATTGGCTGGGACTGGAGTATGTAGTAATTAATCATCTCGTCTCAAGATTAACTTTTATAATAAACGGAAACCGGAGTTCATTATTTGCACAAGGCTCCATTTACTAAATATTCTGTAGAACAATCCGTAGCAAAAATAAGGCAGTGCATTTGAAAAACAATTATTTAATAAAAATTAAACCCCGGCATCGCGATGATACCGGGGTTCACAGAAATATTATACTTATTTATCTACTTACTGGCCGACTTTTGCTTGGAGGTTTTTAACGCCTGCTGCAAAATCTCGATATTCTTCTTGGTATCCTCATCAGTGGGATCCAGCTCTACTACCTTGTTCAGGTAACCGATGGC
>CAKSVK010000241.1 GCA_934502905.1 uncultured Chitinophagaceae bacterium | reverse complement strand
TTATCCCGAAGGTAATCCGCCTTCACTTTTATAAACCATGCACAGATCCTTCGCAGGCTCAGGATGACAAACGACAAAATAAACATAGACGGAAGTGCTAATGCTCGGTGTCCATATCATAAATGCTCCTCCCTTCCTTTCGTTTATCATTCCGAGGTACGGGGAACTTTATCCCGAAGGTAATCCGCCTTCACTTTTATAAACCATGCACAGATCCTGCGCAGGCTCAGGATGACAAATAACAGCATAAAAGCAGGCAGGAAAGGTACAGCATAACACGCCGGAGTAAAGCAGTGATAGCAGCCCGATCTTAACATAGATTAAGATATATAAGGAAAACCAGTATTACTTTTGACTCATAAAAAAGGAGCATATATGGAATTAGGAATTGGCATGTTTGGCGACCTGAGCGTTGACAAAACAACTGGAAAATTCTACAACGCCGGCCTGAAGCTGAACGAAATACTGGAGGAAATAAAACTGGCGGATGAAGTAGGGCTGGATGTGTTCGGACTGGGCGAGCACCATCGCCCCGATTATTCGGTTTCTTCCCCGGAAATTGTACTGGCTGCGGCAGCCAGCATTACCAAAAATATCAGGCTGATGAGCACAGTCACTGTACTGAGTTCCGCGGAACCTGTAAAAGTATACCAGGATTTTTCCACCATCGATCTGATATCCGGTGGACGGGCGGAAATAGGCGTGGGACGTGGCAGCTTTATTGAGTCATTTCCATTATTCGGGTATAACCTGAAAGATTATAACCAGCTTTTCGAGGAAAAACTGGACCTGCTGTTAAAAATAAACAACAACGAAGTAGTAAGCTGGAACGGCAAGCTGAGGGCGCCGATGGTAGATCAATCTGTTTACCCAAGGGCAGTTAATGGCGGCAAGCTACCGGTTTGGGTAGCTGTAGGGGGCACTCCCGAGTCTGTTGCAAGAGCTGCCCGCCTGGGCCTTCCGCTGATACTGGCAATCATAGGGGGCGACCCCGCACAGTTCAAGCCTTTTATGGATTATTATCGCCAGGAATATGCCCGGCATGGCCACGATATGAGCAAAATGCAAACCGGTGTGCATGCGCATACATTTGTAAGCGACTTACCCGGAGGCATAGACGCACAATTTGAAAACTATGCAGCACAGATGAACCGCATAGGCCGGGATCGTGGATGGAGTTCTTACTCCAGGGCACAATTCAACAATGCGAGAAGCCAACACGGATCATTATTTTACGGCGACGTGAATGAGGTAATCGATAAGATACTCCAGTTGCACGAAATACTAGGACTGACCAGGTTTATAGGCCATATGGATGTAGGGAGCCCGGATCACAAAGACATGATGAGATCTATTGAGCTATTCGGAACAAAAGTGGCGCCCGCGATCAGGAAAGCGGTTGAAACAAAATGATCAGTGCGCTTGATAGAAGCAGCTAACCAATACGACTGCTTATACTTCATGTTAAGCAGATCCACTGCTTTTGCACATCCTGCGCAGTTACCCGAACAACTCTGTCTGCTGCGCAGCGCCTTCCAGTTGCAACAGTTGCTGCTTTGCTTTTACTCCTCCTGCATAACCGGTCAATTCACCATTGCTGCCTACAACCCTGTGACAGGGAACGATAATAGAAATAGCATTCGCGCCGTTTGCAGAAGCAACTGCGCGGATCGCCTTTTCATCACCCAACTGTTTGCTCAGCTCCAGGTAAGAAACGGTTTTACCAAAAGGAATTTCTATTAACGCCTTCCATACCCTTTGCTGGAATTCAGTTCCGGCAAAGATCAGGGGCAGATCAAAACTTTTCAGCTCGCGATGCAGGTACGCCTCCACCTGCCGTATTACCTCCTTATGCAAGCCTGTTTCTTTTTCTTCAAATCTTGCATTGAAAAAAGAAGATACCCTGCCATCTACCTGCTCTCTGCGGGCCCTGTATTGCCAGTCGAGCATACACAGCTCACCATTATGATCACCAACGATCAGTGAACCCAGCGGACTTTTATAGTAATAAGTATGAATAACAGACATGATATACATTATTTAGACAACCTGTTGAACCAGGCAATATAGGCATCCACAGCTTTTTGTAAAAACGCTCTACTCTTTTCAGTCAAATTACCATTCTCGTCGAAACTGCTTTGCACCTGGGCCAGATAAAGCTCAGGTTGCTGCATCGTTAACACATTCAGACACACCAGGCATTGCCTTAAATGATGATTAGCTCCAAAACCAGCCAATGTTCCCGGAGAAGAGCTTACGACAGCACCGGGCTTATCGTTCCAGCAATTATGCCCGCGGGGGCGCGAAGCTACATCCAGCGCATTTTTCAATACCGCCGGAACCGAACGATTATATTCAGGAGTAACAAATATTACGCCATCCAGGGCCTTTACCTCCTTTCTGAAGGAGGAATATGTTTCCGGAACCTCATTGTGGTCATCAAAATCCTGGTTATACAACGGCAACTGACCGATCTCGATAATTTTGAAACTGAAGCCGGCAGGCGCCATCCCCACGAGGGCATTGGCTATCTTCCGTGAAAAAGACTCCTTCCGTAAGCTTCCGACAAAAAAACCAATCGTTTTATCCGGCATATTATGAATTATTTTGACGGATAAAGATAAAAAATAAAAACGGGAACGGCGGACAGAATGCGTAATACGATTTAATTGCCGGCTACGGGATTATAAGACTTTAAAATATTTCTTTACCTTATCTAATTTGCTATCGGACGGAAGCAATGAAGGGACCTGGCAACAGGATCACAACAATCAACACTTTCATTTCTCTGTGCGGCAAATTATAATAAAAACAATGACATCATATAAACCGTAAGCAATACCGTGAGTCCCATCAACAGGGTTGCCGGAGTGTATACCCGCATCATAGTCTTCATATCTATACCGGAAAATTTACTGATCACCCAGAAATAAGCATCATTGGCATGAGATACCATCATAGAGCCACCGCCCATCGCCAGTACGCATAACAGCCTGCCGTTATCATCCTGCAAGCCCAGCTCAGGCAGCAACGGCAATACAATGGATGCAGCCGTAATGATCGCAACTGTTGAAGACCCCTGTGCTGTTTTTAATATTGCGGTGATAATAAAGGGAAAAAATATGCCCATCGCATTCAGTGGCAAAGTATCCGCCAGGTGATCTCCTATGCGGGTGGCAGCTAATATGGCGCCAAAAGCCCCACCTGCTCCTATGATTACAAGGATGCCACCTGCCTTTTCTGCAGACTCCTGCAACAGCAGCGACATTTCTCCTTTACTGCCGGAAGCAGCCGTAGCCGCCAGTACAATACCAATCGCCAGCGCTATTACCGGGTTGCCAAGGACTACCAACACCTTCCAAACGGGTGATGCATTCCCTGCCCCGAAGGCGGACAGTGCGATCAATATAATCGGCACGGCAATGGGCAGCACCGACCTTAATACAGAAGGGTTTTTTTCTTCGGTTATACGATCCTGTTGTATATCCGTATTAGTTACCGGCAATCTTTTTCCTGCATATATCGCCCACCAGTACCCGACCATACATGCCGGTATGGCAACTACCATGCCCGCCAGGATGAAACGGGCAAGATCCACCTTTATCAGGTCGCCGGCTGCTGCGGCACCGGGATGCGGTGGCATCAGGCAATGTACGGCATATAATCCTGCGGCTAAAGAGGTCGACATCACAGCGATGGATCTTCCGGTCATCCGTGCCAGGTTATTGTTCAGGCTGCTCAGCACGATATAACCGGAGTCGCAAAAGACAGGTAATCCTACCACATAACCGGTAATATTCATAGCCAGCGGCGCCCTGCTTTTACCTACTTTCCGGAGTATAAAATCAGCCAGCACTTTTGTACAGCCTTTTTTTTCCAGCAGCACCCCCAGGGTAGTTCCCAGCACAATGATAAATCCAAGCGACTGCATGATATGTCCGAAACCTTCCTTCATAATGTTCAGCGTCTGTAAAACAGGGATACCCACTCCCAGCCCAACCGTTGCGGCAGCTATCACCAGGGCAAAAAAGGCGTGTACCTTAAACCTTGTCGTCAATAAAACAATGATCAATATTCCGGCCAGTAAAAAAGCAGTAACACTTAATAAAGAAGTTTCCATGCAAACAATGAAGAAGGCTAATGATAAAGAAAAGATATAAGAGCCAATTTAGCGTATTTATACCATTATTCCTTCCTGTACAGTATCTTTTATTCTCATAAACAACAAAAGACAATTCATGGCATCACTTACAGGACTTCTACGCGAAAAAGTCGGGATGAATGCTAAGACAGATGCCTCATACTTCGGCATGACAAGCTGTGGTACTGTGTTTGGCTTTAGCACAATTATTCCGGCTTTTATACAAACGCTGGTGCCAGTCTTATAGCCAGGCGCCGTGGC
>CAKSVK010000240.1 GCA_934502905.1 uncultured Chitinophagaceae bacterium | reverse complement strand
GTGTTGTGTGGTGGAGACCCGAACAGAGCCCCACACCTCTTTAATTCTACTTAGACACGTTTCGAACAGTACTAGTTGGAAACTCCGGACCCACTATGTTCCCATCCGTCTCCGACGGCAATCCCCCAACACCATAGCACAACCGCCATTGTCGTCCCCACAAGCCCACAATCGGGATGATGTAAGTTAAACGATATCCTAGCGGTAGAAGCAGTCTCCACGGTATATTCCCTTAAATCGGCAATCGTAATATCTGCAATCAGCCATCTACCAGGGATTGTTTCGCCCTTCGTCCGGCCGGGCTCGCAAATACGGTGCTTTCTTCTCAGCCACTTGTGCGAAATACATATTGATTTAATATGCTTTCAATTGAAATAATCGATATTTGCAGCCGCTATGCATCAGCCATCGTTAACAGGAGAAGCCAGGAAAACATTGGTATTGTCAGCACCGATCATATTAGGGGAGCTGTCGCAGATGGCGCTGCACGTGATCGATACTGCCATGATCGGGGCGCTGGGCTATAAGCAGCTGGCGGCCGGGGCGCTGGTGCTGGCGGTCATCAATATTCCTTTTGTACTGGGTATAGGTATGACCATTTCCGTATCACAGATGGTATCTATGGCGCACGGACGCTACGATGCGCAAAAAGTATCTCATTACCTTTTCAACGGCTTCTGGCTTTGTGTAGCCACATCCCTGGTGATCACCGGCCTCCTGCATGCCGGCAAAAATATTATCTTCCACCTGGGGCAGGATCCGGAGGTCGCGCACCTCGCTGTGCCCTTTCTAAACCTCATGAACTGGAGCATCGTTCCTATGCTGCTGTTCATGGCATTGAAACAATTCGCCGACGGACTGGAAAAAACCCGTACAGCGATGGTGATCTCTTTGCTTTCGATGCCCCTCAACATATTTCTGAACTGGCTGCTGATCTTCGGCAACTGGGGGTTTCCCCGGCTGGAGCTGGCAGGTGCCGGCTGGGGCACACTGATTACCCGTAGCCTGATGTTTATAGCATTGGGAGCGGTCATTTTAAAACATCCTGTTTTCAGTAGGTACATCATGGTGAGTAAAAACCAGTGGAAAATAAGGATCAAGACCCTGCGTGAATTGCTGCATATCGGTTTGCCCAGCAGCCTGCAGATCGGCATGGAAAGTGGTGCATTCGCTGTTTCGGGAATACTGGTAGGTACCATCGGTGCTACAGAACAGGCGGCCCACCAGATAGCCCTGAGCTGCGCCTCTTTTACCTTTATGGTTTCGATGGGGCTGGCCCAGGGAGCTTCTATCCGGGTCAGCAACGCCTATGGTACCCGCAACCGTCCCAGGATCATGGCCATCGGCAAAAGCACTTTCATAACCAGCATTATCTATGGTGTATTTTGCGCTACCCTGTTCATTACGCTGAGAAATATATTACCCGGCGCCTTTAATGATGATAGCAATGTATTGATAATGGCAGCCAGCCTGCTGGTGCTGGCAGCCGTCTTCCAGATCTCGGATTCCACGCAGGCAATCGGAGCCGGCTTGCTGCGCGGCATTAAAGACGTGACGGTCCCAACCATCCTGGTGGCTATTGCCTATTGGGTTATCGGTATCCCTATCGGGTACCTGCTGGCGTTTCATTTTAAAATGGGCGCTGCCGGAATCTGGTTCGGATTTATTGCCGGTCTTACCTTTTCCAGCATTTCACTGGCTATCCGGTTTACCCGTATGAGCCGGAAGGTATAATACGACTCTAAAATAAAATGGGACTGACTAAAAGATCCGCCATTGCTTCTCCGCCGTAAAAAAGTAATCTTAGATATTTATTCCCTCTATTATTCAACAAGATGTACTTTTCTGCCAGTGGAGGGATTAATGACGATCCATATCTTTCAGCCAGTCCCTGATCAGGTTGGGAAAGTTAACTACCCCCCAGTAAGAACCGGAAGCCCATATTCCATTGTAAATCGTTGGCAAGACTGACACCGGCGCTGAACGATTTTTGCCTTTGAACGATAGTACTGCCAGCTTTGACTTCCAGGTTGGAGTACCCTACATACAACAGGTTGTTTAACCCTGTCTCCAGGTGGAGCCTGGGTGTGAGGGCATAAGATATGCCGGGTTGAAGTCCAAGGGATATGTTTGTCATCTTTTCTTTCGCATCATGGCTGGAATTGTCGGGATTGTACCTGCCGGTTGCATGGGAGAATTGTGCACCTAACCGTGCCTGTGCGAAAAAATAAAATCCGGATGCGCCAAAGTTGTGATACTTTCTGGCAAATACGCCCGCGCCATACATATTTTTCTTCGAATCGGAAGCCTTTAACTTATCATTGCCATAAGCAACATCCGCCCCTACTACCAGGTTCTGTCGGATCGCTTTTCCCCAGGAAGGAGAAACAAAAAAGTATTTATTTGTTTGTTCCTGGGCTGCTGTCCCGAATTTATTGGTTTGTGATGTAAAAGAAATGGAGCCACCTAACAAATTCACCCCTTTGCCGATCTGTGCGCTGGATAAATAAGCTGAAAGGGAAAAAGCCAGGACAAGACCGAAGGTTAGTAGATTTTTTTTCATAATTTATTTTTTAATGGAGCAAATTTCCCGGAAAAGTATATATGCAACCTGAGGATCATTTACTTTAACGAGGAATTATACAAAGGAGATGCGAAATTATAAACCGGATGCAGCGTTTTGTCTGCTTCAAAAAAACAATGTTTATTGAGACGGGTGATTTAATTTTATATAAAAACATGTGGTGGATCTATGCATTGCTTTCCGCGTTGTTTGCAGCCTTAACAGCTATTTTTGCCAAATTGGGGGTTGCCAATATCAACGCCAACCTGGCCACAGGCATCCGCACTATTGTCATACTTATTATGATCTGGACGATTGTTCTTGCCAACGGTGAAGCAAAAGGCATCAGTAGTCTTTCGAAACAAAATATTTTCTTCCTGACGGTATCAGGCATTGCGACCGGGTTATCCTGGTTGTTTTACTTCAAGGCAATACAGCTGGGCGATGTGTCGAGGGTAGCACCGATAGACAAGCTGAGCGTAGCGTTGACGATCATTCTTGCGGCCATTTTCCTGAAAGAAGCTTTGACATTGAGAGCAGCATTAGGTGCAGCGCTCATCATTACCGGCACCATTGTGCTGATCTGGAAGTAATCATTATAATGACAACTTCGTTCCTGCTTTATACACGGCATGGATTTGTCGTGTGTTGCTGATATTCTCCAGCGGATCAGCGTCCAGCACCACGAAGTCTGCTATTTTCCCTTTCTGAAGCGATCCGAAATCCTTTTCGATCCGCAGGATCTGTGCATTATGTATTGTAGCTGCCTGGATAGCCTGCATGGGAGTCAATCCTGCTTTCACCAGCAATTCCAGCTCACGATGCTCGGCAAAGCCCTGGGCACGTACCGGCTGGGCGCCCGAATCAGTACCCATTCCCACAACGATGCCTGCATCACGCAGCTTCTTTACGTTCTTCAGGGCAGTTTCAAAAGCATGTCTGTTACGCTCCATTCTCCCGGGGTCCTGCTGGGATCTTTTAAAATCTTCCGAAAGAATATATTCATAGACACCCGGCTCTAGGGAAGACTTGAAAAACGGATCATTGATCCATGAGGGTTGTTGTTCACCATATACATATGCAAACTCATCCAGCGTAAGCGTGGGTATATAGGCAATTTTCTTTTCCTTCATCAATTGTATCGTAGTATCATCCAGTTCCTTATCTCTCACTGAATGGGCAAAGACCGCAATACCGTCACTTGCCAGTTGCCTGGCATCTGCCAGGAAGTAGAGATGGGAAGCAACCGGGAGGTTATGTTTTGCCGCTTCCTCAATAATAGCCCTATACGTTGTTTCCTTTATTTTAGGGGTAGCAGGATCACCACCGTTATCCACCCATATTTTGAGGATCGATACCGGGTAACGGGTCAACTGATCTACGGCCGCTTTCACCTCCTCCGGCGTTTCAGCACGGGAGATATTGTCTTCTCCTTCATGTTCCGGAAAACCGGGAGCGCCGTTAGCTGCCCCAAATCCCCAGCCGGCAGACAACATTCTGGCACCCTCCAGCTCACCATTCCGGATGCTGTCGAAAAGGCCGTTCTCAAAGAGCAGCTTCCTGTCCGTACCCAGGCTCTGCACCATTAAGATACCGTATTTGCTATAATGTTGTAATTGCCGGAGCACATTCCCGCGGGTAAAATTAGCGGCGCTGTTTTCTCTTCCCTTTAAAGTGCCCACATGCACATGGGAGCTGATCAGACCAGGAATAATAGTTTTACCGGTAAGATCCACCGCTTCTGCCTGCTCGTTTTCAATCTTCTCTCCTATTGCTTCGATCCTTCCGTTTTTCACAAGCAGGTCAGCATTCACCAACGGTGTGTCATCCGAGCCGGTAATG
>CAKSVK010000239.1 GCA_934502905.1 uncultured Chitinophagaceae bacterium | reverse complement strand
TCGCTTCATCTGCGGACATCAGCGTAGATCGGCGGGAAATAAATTGTGTGACCATGAAGGAATTCTCCCGCAGATAGCGCAGATTCTCGCAGAAAGGATTTCATCTACAGGCATTATCATTTTCTCAAAGTCTGTATACAATTGTTCAGCGAACGAAAGGTGTGATAGGTAGCTTTCCAGATATGTCCCTTTAGTGATTTTTTTACCCCGGGTTGCTTATCCAGTCCACCCTCAAACCAGTCTCCGAATTCCTGGTCGATCAGGTACAGGCTGGTATAGTCCCACAATTGCTTAAAGCGATGGTAATAACGCATAGTGTCGTTTGGAAAGATCCCGGACATCAGCAGCAATGAATTAAGTCCTTCTGCCTGCGCCCACCAGTTTTTAGTATCCTTTATGATCGTGATCTGTTTGTTGCTTTTGAAATAATATCCTTCATCGTAAAAGCCTCCCACTTTGTTATCCCACCCGTTTTTTAACGCATGGTCTACCATCCGCTTGCCAACAGCCAGCGTGACGGTATCGTTTTTGTTGCCCAGTACATGGGATGCTTCCAGCATCAGGTAGGCTGTTTCCACATCATGACCAAAGGAAACATGGTCAAGCTGCCGGTGCTTCAGCACTGTTTCCCTGTCCCGGTCAGCAAATGAAACAGGTGTCCAGTCGGGTTGAAAAAATAAAACAAGGTTTCCTTTGGGGGAGGTGATAATGTCTCTTACCAGCACAAGCATTTCGTTCAGGCGTTCCCGTACTAACGGATCCGGCCATACCTGGTATAATTCCGTAAACGCTTCCAGCAGGTGGATGGAGCTGTTTTGATCCTTATATCCAAGGTCGGAAGTAGAGGGCGTTTCCACTGTTCTTTGTATGGGCGTTCCGTCCCTTTTCATGTGCTGGAAATATCCTTTGTGCACGGGATCATGACTGTGTTCTTCCAGCCATAAAAAGGCCAGCTTTACGAAAGCCAGCGCTTCAGGATCTGCCGTAGCATGGTAGTAGGCAGCAACGGCATAAATGCCGAAGGCATTGCCATAGGCTTCCTTTTGTACCTCGTTGTTGACAACGGGTATGCCTTTCTCATCAACCAGGGTATGAAAGCCGCCATAAATGCTGTCCCACATCACGTTTTTGAGAAACAGGAATCCATGCCGGGCTCCCTTTCGGTAATGATCTACCCGTGGGTACAGTTCCATCGCCTTGGCGTTCACCCAGGTATGTCTTGCCTGTGTTACGATCATTTTATCCTTCCGGTCTGCCGGTTTGAAATCGTAGGTATATGCGGTAGTGAACCCACCAAAAACGCTGTCGATACTTTGCGGGTACCATTTGTCCAGCTGCAGTTGTTTCATCACATATTCCATTGCATTGGCAATGCCGTGCTGTTCATTTCTCAGGATATCCTTATTCCCGGGGGCTTGTGCCGCTGCAGATCCTGTTATCAGTATAAAAAAACAATTCAATAACAATTTCATATGAACATATTACCGGAAAGTGACGGCAGCATTAAGTTAAGCAATAATGAAGAAAGAGAACGGGAATTTGAAAATTTGGAAATGTGAGAATGTGGAAATGCAGGAAGGACAGGTATCCGGCATCCATTTTGTCCACATCCGTACAGGAATTGTCCCATTTACGTACAGTACATGGGAAGGTGTGTTTTTAACCTGCTGATTTTCATTATTATACATTGGTGGCATTGGGATTGATACGAGTATTAACCGGAAAATGTGTGAATGTGAACATGTGGAAATACCTGGCAGTAACATTCCGCAATTGCGATGGTAGATAGATGAGGTCAACTATGCATCGGGATATTCCCAATCTTCGCTTCATGCAAGTTTTCCGGTCGGTGTCCTAACCATAGTCAACTTTAGGAACACAATCGGTAAAAATACCCCGAAGGGGTTTCAATTTGAGACAATGGTGGAGACACCCGCCTGCGAAAAATACGCCTGACATCGAGAATGGTATATCAACAATATTAAATTACATCTATGATCAAAAATTATATAAAAACCGCCTGGCGGAATCTTACACGGAACAGGATGTTTTCCGTCATTAATATAGGCGGACTTGCCGTGGCGCTGGCGGCAGCATGGCTGATCCTGTTGTTCATCGGGAATGAGCTGAGTTATGACAGGTATCACGACAATGCGGAACGTATCTATCGCGTGGCGCAACATGCAGAGTGGGGCGGTGGTCGTTTCGATCTGGCGCTGACCTCAGCTCCGTTTGCCGCGGCCTTTAAAAACAATTATCCGGAAGTTGAAAATGCCGTGCGTGTGGATATGGAAGCAGGAGGAACAATTACATTCGGCGATAAACATTTCAGGGAGGATAAGGTAATCTTTGCCGATAGTGGATTTTTCAATGTTTTCAGCTATCGGTTTTTGTATGGAAATAATAATGCGCTGGATCACCCGGGGTCGATGGTGATAACGAGATCACTGGCGGCAAAGATCTTTGGCGAACCTTCTGCTGCCTTACATAAAGTAGTGTTTTGGGGCGCAGATAACAGTAACACCATCACCGGTGTAATTGAGGATGTGCCTGTGAATGCTCATTTCACATTTAATGGTGTCAGAAGGATGCCCGAGACGGAAAATAACAGGTGGGGACAATCTTATTTGTATACTTATCTTTTGCTGCGGAAAGGAACGGATGTGAAGCAACTGGAAGCAAAGTTGCCCTCTTTTTATGAGCGATTTATTAAAGCGGATATGGAGCGGGTAGCCGGTAACGTGTTGTACAAGCTGGAATTGCAACCGCTCACATCTATCCATTTGCATTCAGCCCTTGAATATGAAATAGAAAGAAATGGCAGCATGAAAAATGTGGTGACTTTTTCACTTATTGCCGTGCTGATCGTGCTGATCGCTTCGGTTAACTATATGAATCTTTCCACTGCCCGTTCTTCCCTGCGGGTGAAAGAGGTGGGGATACGGAAGGTAAATGGCTCCAGCAGGGCTCAGCTGGCATCCATGTTTTTGACAGAGTCGGTACTGATCACTTTTTTTGCCTGCTTACTGGCCTGCCTGCTGGTGAACCTGTTGAAACCGTGGTTCCAGGAAATTGTGGGTGCGGAAGCAGGACTTATACAGCTTCCTCTGTGGCTTTCTGTTGTTATATGTGTTTTGTTTTCAATGATCATGGGTGTTTTGAGTGGGCTGTACCCGGCATTTTTTATTGCAGGCTTTAAGCTGATCCCTTCCCTGAAAGGACAAACGGGATCATATGCCGGTAATGTCGCAATCAGGCAATCGCTGGTAGTATTTCAGTTTGCCGTCACCATAACCATGATTGCCGGTGCGATCATTATCTATCAGCAATTACATTACCTCGATCAAAAGGATCTTGGGTTTAACAAACAGCAGGTATTGGTATATCATCTGAACAATATGGAATCGAGAACCAGGACGGACCTGATCAAAGATGAGCTACTGAGAAGTCCTTTGCTGGAAAACGCAGCCGTTGCCGGAAATCCTATCGGTAAAAATGATATCGGGGGGCAGGATTACAGGGCCGAAAAGCCGGATGGCTCCATGGGGGAGAAGGACAGGATGGCATATGTGTTACAGGCAGATGAAGACTTTATCGGTACCCTTCAGGCAGCGATAGTTGCGGGCAGGAATTTTTCAAAAGAAACACCCACAGATAAGGATAGGGTAGTATTGGTAAACGAAGCATTCGCCAGGAGGGAAGGGTGGAAAGACCCTGTAGGGAAACGGATACAAACGGGCACGGACTCCCTCGGAAGCCCGGCAGTATATGAAGTGGCAGGGGTGATCAGGGACTTTAATATCTATTCGCTGCAATATAACATAGAACCTCTTATTGTAAAATTGCCATTGAAAGCTGCAGATAAGGACAACATATATGTCCGGCTCAATAAGAATGATATCGGAGGAGGGTTGGAGCACATAGCGTCGGTTTTCAAAAAGTTTGATCCTGTCAACCCGTTTACCTATAACTTCCTGGACGATAATTTTGCAAAGCAATACGAGGTGCAGCGGCGGCAGGGAAAGCTGCTGATGGTGCTGGGTGGCCTGGCGATCGTTATTGCATGTATGGGCTTGTTCGGATTGTCCACGTTTCTGGCGGAACAACGCCGCAAGGAGATCGGTATACGGAAAGTACTGGGTAGCAGCGTATCCCGGATCGTGGTATTGCTTACCGGGAATATTGTAAAGCTGGTGACAGTGTCTATGTTGATTGCTGCTCCCGTTTCCTGGATGCTGATGAGCAGATGGCTGGAAGAATTCGCTTATCGTATTTCCATTCACTGGTGGGTGTTTGTGGTGGCCGGACTCACAGGACTTTTGATTGCGATGGCAACCATCGGCTTCAAGGCCTTCAGCGCGGCAAGCGCCAACCCCGTGAAGGCGTTGCGGACCGAGTGATACTGATTTGAAAATAT
>CAKSVK010000238.1 GCA_934502905.1 uncultured Chitinophagaceae bacterium | reverse complement strand
ATTCCGGCTTACGACTATTATTTACATCATACATTACTATATGATCATGCGGATAGCGCAACGGATCTGTATCGCCGTTGGAGTCGTCTTTGGCAGCCGAATGAAAATAAGTTCCCGTGATGCCTGAAACATGTGAAAACAGCTCGTACATTTTTGTCTTGAGAAAGTTTTCATTAATACCATTACTATCCCTGAAAGATCTGGACCTGCATTCGGGAAATATCTCCTCTATGGTAGTATTCCATGAAAGGATACCTTTTTTTATCAGACAAGCCATAAAAAACCCCGAGACCGGTTTGGTGATAGACCCTATATTAAAATAATCTGTTTTTTTCATCTGGTTGGAAGCCGCTGTTTTGCTTTTACTGACATCCCTTATCCCGTAAACACTGTGCATAACAGTATTGCCATTATCCCGTACAATTACACCTGCCAGGTTGGGAGCGCCGTGTTGCGTACAGATATTTTTTACTTTATCGTTCAGCAACGATTGTATTTTGACGAGGTTGCCCATGGTGACTGATTTTAAATATTCGTAAATTTTTTGCTGTGAATCTTACGCCAGGCAATATCCCAACTGGCACCGAAATCGTTGGATCTTGCCTGCCATATCCGTTTATCTTTTCCCAGGCCAAATACGTGAATGATCCGCCCGTCCCAGGAACAGTTCGCGGAAGGCATCGATGTAAATACGCCTTCACCTATCGGTGTCCACGCCATATCCCACTGTTGCACGCCATTCGTAGCGTATGCCCACCAATAGCGATTGTCCTTACCCCTTCCGAATACATAAATACGTTTTCCATCTGCAGAGCAAGCCGCCGCCGGAGCCGAAGTAAACACACCTTTGCCTATCGGCGCCCAGGCCATATCCCATGTATTAGCCCCATTGGTAGAATATGCCCACCATATGCGATCATCATTTCCCTTACCAAATACAGCTACGAGGTTGCCGTTTGCCGAGCAGGCTGCTGCCGGTGAAGAAGTAAACACGCCATTTCCTATCGGGCTCCAGGCCATATGCCAGGATGCGCCTCCGTTTACGGATGACGCCCACCAGTATTTCTTATCCCGCCCCTTACCAAAAACCATTACCCTGACACCCTGGTAAGTGGTGGATATATTATTCCTGTTAAGCCATTCTGAAGTGGTGTTGCCATAACTGCACATAGCAGGCTTTCCATCAAACACGCCCTTACCAATCACATTCCAGTTTAAATTTCTGAATTCATAATATTCCGGTAACCGGGCAAAATAGAATTTATCATCGTTGCGCCTCCCGACCAGGAAAGTGTCGAGACCATCACCCGTTGCAGATGCCGCAAGGGAGGATTGAAAAATTCCGTTTTCAGAAGTGATCCAGTTGGCAGACCAGCTATCCCCGTTGTTATAGGAAACCAGTCTTTCCGCCCTGAAGCTGGTTAGATTGGTGGGAAGAAAATCTGATACGGCAAACACATCAATCCGCCTTTCCAGTGAGAATACCGAAGATGTCATACTTTTATAATTTAAAATAATACCGTAAAACTTTTATTACGCAAGCCAGGGAACGCTTGTGGATCATTATTACCAGGAGGGAGTATCGTTCTCTAATAAAACCCGAGCACCATCTCTTTAGCTGTACCTGTTCTGTTATTACTAAGCTATTTATAATAAACAGGAAAAAAAGGACTGTTGAGTAAATAGTATAAATGAATTAGAATTCGGTAAAGGATGACTTGCGGGGATATTAGCAGGATTGATTTAACGGGTTGTACCCAGGATCCTTTTAAGGATTATTTAGTGCCGATGCAGTAGTAATTGAGATCCTATTGGTATTTTCACAGGTCTATTTAATTAAATGTAACTAACATGCGGGCAAGACAATTGTTTTTCTTCATCCTCCTCACCGGTACCTTATCGTATAACGGTTTTGCACAATCGCCTTTAAAGCTATGGTATAAGCAACCTGCTAATGCCGGTATTCAGGATGGAAGCACACCCTGGGAGAGCGACAGTGCCTGGCTGAAAGCATTGCCGGTGGGCAACAGCTACATGGGCGCCATGGTATTTGGTGATGTCAACAAGGAAAGGATCCAGCTGAATGAAAAAACATTATGGTCGGGTAGCCAGGATGATAACAACAACCCCGTTGCGGCCGATTCACTGGACCATATCAGGCAGCTATTGTTTGCCGGAAAATACAGAGAAGCGCAGGCAGTGGCGGAAAGAACACAAATATGTAAAGGCGCAGGTTCCGGGCATGGAGATGGCGCCAAACATCCCTATGGCTCTTATCAAACGCTGGGTGATATTTTCTTCGATTTCGGCACCAGTAAGCCATTTATGCAATACAGAAGGGAACTGGATATAAACAATAGCCTGGTGACGGTAACGTACAAACAGGATCATGTCAGCTTTAAGCGGGAAATATTTGCCAGCTACCCGGACAGGGCCATTATCATCCGGCTGAGCGCTGATAAAAAAGGAGCGATCAGCTTTAATGCACAATTAACCCGCCCGGAAAGATTTTCTACCACCGCTCAGAAAGATCATCTGCTGATGACCGGCACATTAAGCAACGGCAAAGGAGGAGAAGGATTGAAATATGCTGCACGGCTAAAAGCCGGCACAACAGGTGGCACCGTAAAATTTGATAATGACCGGATGATCGTTCAACAAGCAGATGAGGTGATACTGATACTCACAGCGGGTACCAATTACAAGCAGGAATACAACAATTACCTGGGCGGCGACGACCCGCTGATCACCACCTTACAGCAACTGAACAAAACCTCGGCTTACACCTATAGCCAACTGTTATCAAGGCATACCAATGATTACCAGGGGTTGTTTAACAGGGTTCAACTGCGGCTGTCACAAAATCCATTACACCATATTCCAACAGATGAATTATTGAAAACACCTGCAGATCCGTACCTGCATGAACTCTATTTTCAATACGGGCGTTATTTGCTGATCTCTTCCTCCCGTGAAGGAACATTGCCGGCTAATCTCCAGGGCGTTTGGGCCAACAGGATTTCTACTCCCTGGAACGGCGATTATCATATTAATATCAACCTGCAGATGAATTACTGGCCGGCTGATGTTGCCAATCTTTCCGAATGTTTCTCTCCTTTTACCGACCTTGTTGAATCGCTGGTGAAACCCGGAGAAAAAACTGCAGCTGTTCAATATAATGCCCCTGGATGGAATTCACAGACCATTACCAATACCTGGGGGTATACTTCACCGGGAGAAGGTGTCGGCTGGGGCCTATATGTGATCGGAGGTGCCTGGTTGTGTCAGCAATTGTGGGATCATTATACCTTCACGCGGGATCCCGGTCTTCTCAAAAGGATATACCCGGTGATGCTGAAATCTGCAGCTTTTTATGTGGACTGGCTGGTGAAAGATCCGCATTCCGGCAAATTACTTTCTGGTCCCTCTACTTCTCCGGAAAACCAGTTTTTTGCGGCGGATGGTTCAATGGGCTCCCTCACTATGGGACCCACACACGACCATCAATTGTTGATTGAATTCTTTTCCGGATTGCTGGAGGCTGCTGCCATGCTGGAAGACAACGATCCGTTATTGGCAAAAGTTAAATATGCGCTGGATAATATAACACCCACTCAAATTGGTTCCGACGGGCGCATCATGGAATGGCGGGAAGAATTTAAAGAAGTGGAACCGACGCACCGCCATGTATCGCATCTCTTTGGTCTTCATCCCGGCACACAAATAGATCCCGGCACAACGCCTGAGCTGGCCGCTGCTGCGCGTAAAACCCTGGAGGCAAGAACAGATGTAGGCACGGGTTGGTCGCTGGCATGGAAGGTGAATTTCTGGGCGCGGCTGCTGGATGGCGACCGGGCGCATAAATTGCTCACTCATCTGCTGAACGAAACCAAACAATACAAAGTACAGATGTCGGATGAAGGAGGCACGTATCAAAACCTGTTCTGCGGCCACCCGCCCTTCCAGATCGACGGAAATTTCGGTGCCACTGCCGGCATTGCGGAGATGTTGCTGCAAAGTCATACCGGAGAAATTTACCTGTTACCGGCACTGCCCGCCGCCTGGCACAAAGGTTCCGTGAAAGGTCTTAAAGCAAGAGGTGGTTTTGAAGTGGACATGGACTGGAATAACCAGGCATTACAATCCGCCATTATAAAATCAATCAATGGTGGTAAATGTATAGTGAGAACAAATACCCGGGTAACTATTGAAGGTGTAAACGCAGTTGCTGAAAAATCCGGTAATAGTTATACCACTTCTTTTGATGCCGAGAAAGGAAAAAACTATAAGATAACAGTGAAATAAGGCAACCTGGCGCAGGTGTTCTGCTTGCAGATCACTTGTGCCGTATAATTTCACCCTGATTGTATCAGGGCATAAGTATCATTCACCCGGACACAGTCCGGCAAAATTAAAGGGCAACCAGTCATCCTGCGGAAGACTGG
>CAKSVK010000237.1 GCA_934502905.1 uncultured Chitinophagaceae bacterium | reverse complement strand
GGTCAATCCCATCAGGTATGGCGGATTTGCCACGCCCAGGTTTTGCCGTACACTGGCTTCATACCCGCTTGTTGCATTATAAACCTGCTGTCCCTTTGCATCTTTCAGGAATACAAGTCCCTGCAGGGTTGCATACGGCAGCCCCACCTGGGAAATAACATCTACCCCACCTATGCCGGAACCTACAGTAAGCGTGCTTAATCCCGGAGCAAGGCTCAATATTTCATTTTTGTTCCATGCCATGTTGTAGCTGATATTCCACCTGAAATTAGGCATGATAACAGGGGTGGCGGTAAGCAGCAACTCCACTCCCTGGTTGCGCAGGGTACCCACGTTTTGATTGCCGGGTAGCCAGCCGGTAGTGGTGGAAATATCCGGCTGCAGTATATTGTTGGTCGTTTTCCTGTCGTAGTAAGTAGCGTCCAGCCCTAAACGGTTGTCAAAGAACTGTACTTCAAAGCCCGCCTCGGAGGTAGTGACCGTCAGCGGACGTAGTCCGGGATTAGGTAAACGGGTGGAGGGGTTCAGCACCGGCACACCGTTGAAGCCGCCCGGCGTAAGCGCGTAGGTCTGGTTAATTACATATGGATCTACCGTCGCATTTCCCACCTCTGCCCAGGAACCTCTTAATTTCAGATAACTGATCACAGAAGGAAGCTTAACAGCATCAGATAAAATAAAGCTGGCGCCCACAGAAGGGTAAAAAATGGAATTGGAACCGGGATTCAGTGTAGAAAACCAGTCCTGGCGAGCGGTAAGAGAAAGATATACGATCTTCTTAAAGTCAATATCTGCAGAAGCAAACAAGGAGTTGGTCGCAAAATTTTTAGGTAATTTTTCCGCCGGATTCAGAATAGACAGGTTCGTATAGCTGATGAAACCGGGGATAATAAAATCCCGGCCGGTGATGCTGCTATATACTGCCGCATGTTTCTCGTTGTTGAACCCGGCAAATGCCGTCACGCCGAAATTTTTCAAAAATTCAGTTGTATAATTAATCGTCACCCGGTTATTCACAATATCATACTTGTTGGTATAGGAGTTATAATATCCTTTGGGTGTAAAGGCCGATCCTACGGGAACATAATTATACCTGTCTGAATAAAAGAAATCCTTGGAAACAATACCCTTCACAAATAAATTTTCAAGAATATTTACCTGCACGCTGGCGGATCCTATAAACCTGTTTTTCCTGTCTTCGTTCCCTACCCTGTTTACCACGAACCAGGGATTGGGTGCGGCAGGTACCGGGTTCCATTCCACTTCCCTTCCTTCATCATTATACCCCGGCGCCAGCGACCGGATGTCAACCGTATTGCCCAGCAGGTAGGTTGCCCAGCTGGGGTTCAGCTCTGCATATCCCACATTGGGACGGTTCCTTCCTTTTTCATAATTATACTGGGCATTTCCTTCTATGATAATGAAATTATTCCTTCCCAGGCGGGAGGTCACATTTAAGTTAGTCGTCTTCCTGTTAAACGAAGAATTAGGCGTTTGTGCCTGCGCATCCAGATCGGAAGCTGACAGACGGAAATTAATGGCTTCATTGCCGCCATAAAAAGCAATGGTATTGGTTAAGTTCCTGCTGGGGCGATAAAAATTATTGATATTATCTTTTACCTTCACCGGCGAATACGGACGCTCGACACCGTCGAACTGCACCACCATAGAACCATCCATTTTAGCGCCGTAGGACAACCGTCCCGCACTCAGCGCTGCTGCCTGCGTAGTGGGCTTCACGCCATCATTACCCGAGCCATATTCGTACTGGTAGTTAGGATAGGCAGCGGGTGTTCCCCACACTGCGTTTGAGTTATAGTCAACACCTATACCTTTTTGCGTACGACCAGACTTGGTAGTAATAAGTATAACGCCGTTTGCCGCCTGGCTGCCATACAATGCCGCTGCCGCACCGCTCTTCAGCACAGTGATGGATTCAATATCATCCGGGTTAATGCTGGAGATACCGTCACCGGTATCATAGTTGAACCCGATACTGTTGGTAGCCCCGCCACCATTACCATTGTAAATAGGCGCTCCATTCACCACATACAAAGGCTGGTTGTTGGCAGAAGGGTTGATAGCGCCTACCCCGCGTATGACGATACGGCTGGAGCCACCCGGTCCGGATGCGATCTGGGTTGCATCTACCCCTGCTATTTTGCCGGTCAGCGCGCTTGCCACATTCACCTCCCGGGCTTCCGTAAACTCCCCGCCCTTTACCTCTGCGGCTGAATAAACCAATGACTTGCGGTTCTTTTTCACACCCATCGCCGTAACGACCACCTCATCCAGCTGCTTGGTTTCTTCTACCAACGCAATATTGATGACGGACTGATCGCCTACGGCCACTTCCTGGCTTATATAACCTACAATTGAAAACACGAGCACCCCATTTTCGGGCACTTCAATTTTATAACTTCCATCCTTACCCGTAGATACTCCCACACTGGAGCCTTTAACAGTAACACTCACGCCGGATAACGGGTTGTTCTTATCATCCGTAACAATACCCGTTACAGTACCGGCGGTCATTGCCTGCGAAAGCTCCACCGGCAGGACCGACGGCTCTCTTTTAGAGAGCATTATCAGTATCTGGCTGCCCACCTGCTTGTACGTTAAAGAAGTACCTGACAGCGAGATCTTCAAAAAGTCTTCTACACTGATGCCGGAAGCATCTATGTTCAGGTTTTTTATGTCTTTTATTTCGTCCTGCCGGTACATGAAATGATACCGGGTAACAGATTCAATTTTGCGGAAGGCATCAATCAGGCTCTCATCCTTTAAAACCAGGTTGATCTTTACGGAATTGATCGATTGCGCTTTTAACGGAGAAGCGCAAAGCAATTGAATAGAAGCAATCAGTACGGTTGCGGTTACGATCCCAAGTCTCATAATATATTTTAAGACAGGTTCCTGCGGAAATATTTTTTTCCGGCGGGAAAAGAATAAACTAACAGCATCAGCGGTTAATAATAAAAACCTCATGCAAATACATTTAAAGTTAATAAGGAGTATGTGACATAACAGGCAGGAACAACCGATTGCAGTCGGATTGCACGAGCCATTTTTCAGAAACGACTCACCGTTTCAGGCAGTTGGCAGGGCCTTATGAAGGCGGTATTTTTATATTTTTTCTCATACGCATAATTGTAGTTTGTAGCTTTAGTAATTGGGCGCCTGGCTGTTGTTATTCCAGAAGATGTGTATAGTGCCCTTTTCTTTATGATAATTATATTCAAGGTTGTTAAACAGGCAAATGCTGTTTACTGCTTCCTCCAATGTTTCGTTTTTGGAAAATGTGGTCGTAAATCTTAACGCCTCGATCGAAGGATCATCAATCTTTATTTTTACCCGGTACCGTTCTTCTATCAGTTGCACCGCTTCCGACAGGGTCAGGTTGTCAATGAAAAGATCGTTATTCTGCCATTCCAGGTAATCATCATCCTTTTGCACATCTGACAATACGGAGTTGATCTTGTGCCTGTTATAAGTAATCCGTTTGTTCGGGGTAACGATGCCCAGCACTTTTTCGTTATCCAGCACTTTTACTTTCCCCCGCTTTACGGTAACCTCAACATTATTATCTGTTGAAAGCGCCTTTATATTAAATGCCGTTCCCAATACAACAGTTTCCAACCCACCGGAATGTACCACAAAGGGCTTTTCGCTGTTATGTTTAATATCAAAAAAGGCCTGCCCTTCCAGAACTACCTCCCGTTTTGCCATACCTTCAAAAGACGGGGGATAATTTAATTTACTGCCGGCGCTCAACATCACCTTACTCCCATCGGGTAAAAAAATGAGGGTATTATCATTTTCATGCTGCGGTATCCTGGTCGCAGCAGGGGTTTTGCTTTCGTGCTGCCCTTTTACCAGCGCCTGCGTTCCTCCCTCCGACAATACCCGGGACATATATATTGTGATAATAACCAGCCCTATAGCAGCAACACTTTGAAAGATCCTCCGCCGGCTGATCCGTAAAACCGGCTTCTTTTCTTCCGAAATATTTTTTTGGATATTTTTCAGAATATCCTGCCTGATACCTTCTTTCGAGGCTTTTCCCGCAACCTCCAGCACATCGGGCTCGTCCCGGAAAAGCTCATAATAGCTCTCAACAAGCCTTTTCTCTTCCCCGGTAGTATTTCCTTCCTGGTACCTTTGCAGCAATTCTATAAAATACTGTTTGTCCATGTATAAAGAGATTTCTCTTATAATATGACCCGGAATGGATGAAAAATCCCTCTTTTATATAATTTTTGACCCGGAAAAATTTAGAAATGCCGTTCAGGATACAACTGAAGCTAATATTCCACAGCCCGCCCTGCAGGCTGTAGCATGCCCACTGCGCGTAAAGATATGGGCGTCCAAACCTGCGGTTGGTTTTTTATATGCTGAAAATTAGTTCCGATTCTCTATTTTTGCAGTCCCGTTTCCGTAGCTCAGTTGGTAGAGCAGCTGACTCTTAATCAGCGG
>CAKSVK010000236.1 GCA_934502905.1 uncultured Chitinophagaceae bacterium | reverse complement strand
GCTGATCGAAGAAGGGAAGGAGCCTATTGCTTTTGACCATGACTGCCGCGAGGGCATTTGTGGAATGTGTTCTATGTATATCAATGGTCGTCCGCATGGTCCCTGGCACGGTACTACTACCTGCCAGTTGCATATGCGTGCGTTTAAGGACGGAGATACCATCGTGGTAGAACCCTGGCGTTCCAATGCGTTCCCGGTATTGAAGGACCTGATGGTAGACCGGAATGCGTTTGACCGTATCATCCAGGCGGGTGGTTTTATTTCCGTAAACACCGGCAACGCTCAGGATGGTAACAATATTCCCATCGAAAAAGAAAAAGCTGACCTGGCATTTGCGGCGGCTGCCTGCATTGGCTGCGGAGCCTGCGTGGCGGCTTGTAAAAATAGCTCTGCCATGTTATTCGTTTCTGCCAAAGTTTCCCATCTGGCATTATTGCCGCAGGGAGTACCGGAGAAGAAGAGCAGGGTATTGAATATGATCGCGCAAATGGACAAGGAAGGTTTTGGCGCCTGCACCAATACCGGTGCCTGTGAGGCAGCTTGCCCCAAGGAAATTTCCCTGGATAATATCGCAAGGCTCAACAAGGAATATTTGTCCGCTGCCGCGGTAATTGACAAATAGTCAGCCTCTCAAATTTTTACAACAGGCAATCATCGCCATTGCAGGATATTGTTATAGAAAATATAACGACCAACCGGGTGGAAAATGAGCTTACCCTCCGGCGCCGGGTAAGCCTTCATGTTCTCAGGCTTGACCTGGTACATCCTGTAGTTTCAGGCAATAAATGGTTTAAGCTGCAGAAATATCTGCAGCAGGCGGCAGCACTTCAGGCTCGGACCATCATTACATTTGGAGGCGCTTATTCCAACCATATAGTGGCCACCGCTTATGCGGCTGCCATGAAGGGGTTTGCATCGATGGGTATTATCCGTGGAGAAGAGCCGGCCTTTTATTCTCCTTCCTTACATGATGCCAGGAATTTGGGTATGCAGCTTGTTTTCCTTTCCCGGAGTGATTATGATACAAAAAAACGGAATAAGGATATTTCCTGGCTGGTTAGCGGCGACCATAACTATTACGTGATCCCCGAAGGAGGCATAGGGCA
The DNA here is from genome assembly GCA_934502905.1 of uncultured Chitinophagaceae bacterium. Lineage (GTDB taxonomy): Bacteria > Bacteroidota > Bacteroidia > Chitinophagales > Chitinophagaceae > Agriterribacter. Next base: position 3,374 of record CAKSVK010000236.1, on the reverse strand, counting down.
GGAAGGTGTAAGCGGTGCAGCAGGAATATTAAAATTGACCGGCAACCCCGGAGATTTCAGTGATATAATAGTAGCAGCAGGCACTGGTACTACTGCTGCCGGTATACTGGAAGCCGCATTGCCTCACCAACGCGTTACAGCCATCAGCAGTATGAAAAATAATAAAGCGCTTCAGGGTGAAATAGAAGGCTTATTACAACGTTCTACTTATGACAACTTCCGGTTGATGCATGATTATCACTTTGGAGGATATGCCAGGTACACGGGGGAACTGCTGCAATGGATGAATGCCTTTTACCATATGTCAAACATTCCCCTGGATTTTGTATACACCGGTAAAATGATGTACAGTGTTTTTGATCTGATGAAACAGGGGTATTTCAAACCGGGCGCAAAGATACTGGCGGTTCACAGTGGCGGCTTACAGGGCAACCGGTCTTTAGCGGAAGGCATGTTGGATTATTAGCTGCTAAAGTAGCACTATATTTGCATTGCTGTAAGTGTATTTGTGAATCATAACATTATAAACTCTTTATCCAGGGCATATTTCTGATGAAACAAATTGTGGTGATCCTGTTTTTGGCAGCCCTTTTTACCAATTATACTGTGCAGGCGCAGGATACGCTTCCTTCGTTTACGGTGGCCAATCGTAATGGAAGGATCATACTGAACTGGGTCAATAAATTCCCGGTTGTAAAACAGCTCAGCATTCAGCGTTCTTCAGACAGCCTGAAAGGTTTTAAAACAATTCTCACGCTTCCGGACCCCACTGCTGTTACCAACGGGTTTCTGGACAATAATGCACCCGATACTGTTTTGTTCTATAAGCTTTATATCCTGCTGGACAGTGGAAAATATGTTTTCAGCAAATCAAAAAGACCGGAGAAAAAAGCCATGCAGCCTGTTGCTGTAACCCCCGGAACGGGAGATGGTAAACCGCAGGGTAGGGGAGATGAAGCCAGGAAATTCAATGTATCGGCCGCAAATGTTTCTGACAGGCAGCGAAGTGGTAACTGGACAGGGGATACGGTCACGCAGGTCATTGCCCCTGTAGAAATTATAAAGCCGTCTTCGTTTGTATTTACCGGGACGGACGGAAATGTTACAATCGTATTGCCCAAAGATAAATTTCAGCAATTCAGCATCCGCTTTTTCGATCCCGAGGGAGATCCGGCATTCGCTATCAATACAATAAAGGAACACATCATTATAGTTGACAAGTCTAATTTTATGCGTTCGGGAACCTTCCGGTTTGAGCTGTACGAAAACGGCGTAGTGAAAGAGGAAAACAAAGTACAGATCCCCCGCTTTAAATCTGCAAAGTAACCACAGGATATATAGTAGGTTGCAAGACACAGGACAAACAAGACATGCATCCCGGACCTGAAACTTGCACCGCGTCTGCTTAAACCACTACCAGCTCATAGAAATTATCAGGCTGCAGGTATTTATTGGCCAGTGCCTGTATTTCTTCTGCCGTCACCGTTTTGATCTGTTGTATGGATTGGTTAAAGTAGTCTTCGCTCAGTCCATTCAGGATGATATTCTTCCAGCGGCCGATGATGTGAAAAGGACCATCCAGGTCACCCAGGATACTGCCGATGAGGAAATTTTTTACCAGCAGCAGCTCGGCAGGCGATACGGTTCTTTCACGCAGGATCTCCATTTCCTTATATACTTCCGAAATAGCTGCTTCGCAAACCTCTGTACCCGCTTCCGTGCTGATCATCCATGCGCTATCCTGTATATGGGCCTGCATGTAGCTGTGTATCCCGTAGGTATAGCCTTTATCTTCCCTGATATTTTTCATCAGTCTTGATCCGAAATACCCGCCGAACAAAGTATTCAGCACCTGCGCTTTTGTAAAGTCGGGGTGATGACGGTTGGGAAAATGGCTGGCAATGCGTATCGCTCCCTGCACCCCCTCACTATCATTCGTTACACGGTATTTTTTTTCCAGGGCAGGAGCAGGAGTATGGGCTACATCCCGCAAGGCTGTTTTATTTAACGGTAGATCCCCGAAACTTTTGTTCAGGAGTTCTTCGAGATTTACAGGCAGTTTACCTGCAATAAATATCCTGCAGTGCCCCTTCCGATAAAATTCTTCAAAGTACGCAACCAGCTGATCCCTGCTGACAGCATCGTATTCAGCAGCAGAGCTGTATTTGCCGTATGGATGATCTTTACCAAACAGGTAAGCATCTATTAACCGGCCGGCTACAAAATCGCTTTTCTTAAGATTCACTTCCAGCCGTTGCTTTACATTCTGGCGGTATATTTCCAGCTCTTCCTGTGGAAAAGTACTGTCAGTTATCAATTCTCTTACAACCGGCAGCAATTCGCCCAGGTGCTTTGTAAGGCTATGCAGGCTTATAAGAGCTGTTTCGTTATAACAATGCCGGTTAAGATAAGCGCCGTAATATTCAAAATGTTCGTTAATATCGAAAGCCGATCTTTCTTTTGTTCCATTCTTCAACAGGTAGTTGGTAGAAGCAGCAATCAGGTTTTGCTCCTCGTACCAGTTGCCGGCATCAAACACCAACTCAACCTGAATGACATCCTCGGCGCCGGCATTGATGGTATAAACGGGAATTCCGTTGTTAAGTATTATTTTTGAATATGGCTTTAATTCAAGCTGATACGCTACTGCATCTTTAATAGTGGGCGGTACTGATCTGTTCACCATGTAGTCTGTCCTGTTATTTAATTTTCTGCATAATAGTACATGGTACTACTATTGTTCTCGTTAAAAATGATATTAGCCTCCTGCTGTATATCTGCAGTAGTGATATCCTGGTACCTTTCAAGCTCATCGTTGATCATGTTGGTATTACCCAGCAGTGTGTAAAAAGCGAGGCTGTTGGCTCTGTTCATGAGGCTCATGTCCTCAAAAGCAATCATACTTTCGGTTTTGTTCTTTACTTTCTGCAGCTCTTTTTCTTCTACCGGTTGTGCCTTTATTTTTTGCAGCTCGGCTTCCACGGCCGCCTCGGCATCTTCCATTTTTACCCCTTTTACCAGCTTTCCTTCAATGGTCAGCAGGCCGGCATCAATGGTGCCAAAATGGTAACATTCAATATTGCTGAAAAGTTTTTTTTCCTTTACCAGCGTCTGGAACAGGCGGGAAGAGCCGCCGCCACTGAGTATTTCTGTAATCAGGTCTGCGATATAATAACGTTTGTCCAGCCGGGGATAAATGTGCCAGCATTTGTAAAAGGCGTCCAATGGCACTTTAGCCCGAACTTCCAGCTTTTCCGGTGTAGTTTGTTCAGGCTCCTGCTCCAAATTCCGCATGTATTTTGTTCCTGCCGGTATCTCTCCGAACCATTTTTCCGCCAACACTCTTACCTGTTCGGTTGTTATGTGTCCTGCCA
>CAKSVK010000235.1 GCA_934502905.1 uncultured Chitinophagaceae bacterium | reverse complement strand
TCCCAATTCAAGGCAGTAATGGATGGCCAATTGCGGTACGCTTACATCATATTTTTCCGCCATTTTTACTACTTCCTTATTCTTCATTAATTCCCCGTGTGCTATGGGCGAATAGGCTTCTACAAGGATGTTGTTTTGTTTACAATAGTCTATCAATTCAAACGGAGTATTGCTGATATGGGCTAATACCTGGTTTACCATCGGCTTAACTGTACCCCCTGCCAATATATTTTCAATATCTGTTTGCTGGAAATTTGATACGCCGATAGCCCGCAGCTTTCCTGCTTTATAAGCATCTTCCAGGGCACGCCACGCTTCCTTGTTACCATCGAAGTGGCGGTCTTCCTCTCCATATTCTGCCCAGGGCTTTGGACTGTGGATAAGCATCAGGTCTATATAACCAAGTTCTAATAGTTTTAAAGAGTTGTCAATGGAAGCAACAGCATCTTCATAAGACTTCACTTCCGCGGCCAGCTTTGTAGTTATAAATAGTTCTTCTCTTTTTACGCCGCAAGTCTTAATGCCTTCACCGATTCCTCTTTCATTGCCATAAGCCTGCGCGGTATCAATATGCCTGTACCCGATGTTACGGCATCTTTTACTGCCTGTGCTACGGTTTCATCGCTGATAAACCAGGTTCCAAGTCCCAATTTCGGGATATTTACCCCGTTCGACAGGGTATATTTTTCTTTTAAAATCATATTTCTTTGTTTTTGATTTTCGGTATTACTGTTTAGGAACAATCCTTACTGTTGCTTCTTTGGCACGGTTGCTTATCATTGGCGATAAATAGGGACTGTTACTGTATTTTGCTTTGTACGCTTCGTCAATTTTATTGTCAAGTGCGGCATCGTTTTCCACTACCTCAAAAGCCACGTCCTTTACTATTCCTGCGGCGTGTATACGTCCTGCTTTTTGCAGAATAGCGGATTGATACCAACGCCCGCTTTTACCATGATAGGCACGTACATATAACGCTCCATCCACCACCACTTCCCAGATCCAGGTGGGCGTACCGTAAGAAACGCCGTCTGCACGAAGCGGAGAGATTTTTAAATCGTCCGCTTTATCAATATTTTGCAGTTCTTCGTTTGAAAATTTTGTGTTTCCTGTGATCATTTTCAATTACTTTTCAGATACTGTTTTTGACAGTATGTTTTTTGCATCGTCTGCCTGCTTTTTACCGATGTGTTTCTCTATCAGATCAAAAGCCTGTATCAACTGGCTTTCCGTAAGACCTGTATTCATTCCCATTCCGATATGTGCCTGTAATTGCCCTGCTGTTCCCAACATGGAAGCTAATGCGGCAATCGTTACTAATTCTCTTTGCTGAAGGGTAAGCACATCGCTCGCAAAAATATCGGCAAATAAATGTTCTTTTAAAAATGCGTCAATACGGGGTGCAAATTCCCCGAAACCGGGTGCAGGTTTGGATTGCGGCGTTTTTGTCAATGTTTCCAACACTTTTCTGCCCTGTTCGTATTTATCAGCAACATTGGTTTCAATTACAATTTCCTTTCCCTTCTTATCTGCAATGCCTTTGGCTTTTCTTTCGCTCAATACGGACTGAAATGTACCGAGAGCGTTTAAGCTTCTCGGAAAGCCGCAATAGGCATAGAGCTGTACCAATGCTTCTTTTATTTCGTTAACGGTAACTCCTGCATCCAATGCCGCGTTTAACTGGATTTTCAAGTTTCCCATATCTCCCGTTGCCGTCAATGCTGAAATAACTGCTAAACTTTGTTGCTGCGCATTGAGGCTGTCGGCGTTATTTTGTGCATTCATCGTATATACGTTTAGGAATAAGACAAAAAACAATTTCCATTTTATAAATTTGCTTTTGCTCATCACTTTCAGGTTTATTTTGTATTCACTTCGTTAAATTCTTCGTCCGTTACAGGCTTTAACCATGTTACGTTTTGCTCACCCTCGTAATTTGTAAGGGCAATATGTATCATTTTTGTCTTGGCAGTGGCTCCGTGCCAATGCTCTACGTTTTCGGGAATGTTTACCACATCGCCTTTCTTAATGCGTTGTGCAGGTTTTCCTTTTTCCTGGTAGAAGCCCTCGCCCTCCGTGATAATCAGCACCTGTCCTTTCGGGTGGGTATGCCAATGGGTTCTTGCTCCGGGTTCAAAGGTGACGCTGCCCAAAGCAAAGTCGTTGTTTATATCCCTTGCCAGTAATGGTTGTAAAAAAGCATTACCGCTAAACCAATCGTTCGATAGCTTTTCTCCTTTCGGAAAAAGAGAAGTGTTGTTCTCGCTCATTTTATTTTGATTTTTATTGTTATTACAGGATGTTGCCGTAATCGCGCCTGCTATAAGCATTGCAAATACTATTGCTTTTATGATTGTTTTGATTTCCATTTTTTATATTATTTATCTAATTCAAATTTTGCAATTATTGTACCGCTGATTTTAAAGGCTTCCAAACCCGACGTGATTTTTCCCAATGAAATCAACCCGTTAGAGTAACCGAAATCTTTATAGAACAAAGCGATGTTTCCCCACGGCTCGTAGTAGGTAATATCTCCAACTGACGGATCAAATCCGCTTGGAGCATCTTTGGAAGTTAGCTTTTGGGTTAACAAATTGATTTTTTCAGTTTGGTTATAATCTTCCATTTCCAAAGTCAAAGGAAACAGAGAAACAAAATCCCTGCTTGTAGGATTATCGTACAGGATAGCTGTTGCAGCCTTTTGCCCGATGGTTATTTTTATTCTTATACTGTCCATTTATGAAATATTACTGCAAAGTTCGGCAATGCAGTTTATAGCGGATTTATACAGAATACGGTTCTTTTTACCAGTTTTACGGATCTTGCCTTTAATGCCTGAATGAGGAAATTATGTTTGCTAAATTTGTATCGTAATGATCATGATATGGAACATATAGAAAGAATAGATACCGTAAAGCAATACAACGATTATGCAGGGGTAGATACACTGCATCCGTTAGTAAGCGTGGTAAATTTTGACGAAGTCCCTGCTATTCAGCTTTTCAGGCGGTATGTGGGCGTTTATGCCGTATTCCTGAAAAACATAAAATGCGGAGATATGCTGTATGGCTGCCAGCCTTACGATTATGAGGACGGCACTTTGATTTTCGTTTCTCCGGGGCAGGTGTATGGCATTGACAGCAAAGGCGTGGCTACGAAACCGTCCGGCTATGCCCTGATCTTTCACCCCGATCTGATCAGGGGAACATCTTTGGGCAAAACAATAAAAGACTATACTTTCTTTTCTTACCAGGTGAACGAAGCCCTGCACCTGTCAAAGAAAGAGCGAAAAACAATCGTTGCCTGCCTGGAGAAAATTTCCGAAGAAATAGAACAGAATATTGATAAGCATAGTAAAACGCTGATCGTTTCCAATATTGAGCTTTTGCTCAATTATTGTATGCGCTTTTATGACCGCCAATTCATTACCCGGAGCAATGCCAATAGCGATATTCTCATACGTTTTGAAAATCTGCTGAATCATTATTTTATGTCGGGCAAACCTATTGATTTAGGATTGCCAACAGTAACCTGGTGCGCCGAAGAACTACATCTTTCCCCTAACTATTTCGGCGACCTTATCAAAAAGGAAACAGGCAGCACGGCACTGGATTACATACAATCAAAATTGAATGATGAAGCTAAAACAAAGATGTTTGATACCTCCAAAACCATCAGTGATATTGCCATGGGATTAGGATTTAAATACCAGCAGCATTTTACCCGCCTTTTCAAACAAAAAGTGGGTGTAACACCGAATGAGTACAGGAATTTGAATTGAGCGGATAATTAACGTTTCTGACAATTTTTTGTTTTTCCGAAATGTCTTTCGCATTTATGTCCTTCTGCATAAAGTTATTGTGTCTTTAATGTTGGGTTCTTAGTAACTCAATTAAATACTTCAGCAGAAAAAATCCATAAGTAGCGATAATGATATATAGTATCCAACGCAAAACGGTTCCATAATATTCCTTTGCTCCGTGTTCAGGGAAAAGTAAGATTCGTTTTTCTTGCTTTACTTCTGCCGGACGGGCATGGATCAGGTTTTTTAACTCCTCGATCCTTTCCTCCAAATTTTCTACTTGTTGAATGCGGGGTATTTCCGTATGCTCCTTTTTTGACTCTTCAATATACTCGTTTACCTTAGCAATGCATTCTTTTACATTTGCTGCAAGCATACTTATGACCTTAGCATTGGCTTTGTACTCCTGCGAAAATTCATTGAGTACCATTAGCACATTTTCTTTTTCCTCTTTGTTCAATTTACCGTTGTTCGGTTCCATAGCTTATACATTTTATTCATAAAAAGTCTTAGACTTTGGGCTTTCTCCGTTTCTTTCTCTTATGAGCTTCTTTCAATAGCTCGTAGTTAACAGCGTTATCCTCCGGATATACGGGTTTCAATAAGTCGGATATAATGCCGCCAATACCTTTTTGTAATTCGTCAAGTGGTGATTGTTCACGGAAGGGAGGGTGTTGTGTTTCCTTAATTTTTC
>CAKSVK010000234.1 GCA_934502905.1 uncultured Chitinophagaceae bacterium | reverse complement strand
TTGCTGCAGCAATGGCTGACACACTTTGCAATGAACCAAAGGTTACTGCAAAATCCCGGGTACACAGCTATGCTTACTCAGCTGCAACGAAAACCTGGGTTTTAGTAACCACTACAGTATCTCTGTCTATACCATTGGAAGAGGGATAGGTATAGTACGAATCCGTGATTTTTAAACTGCTGGTGGACAATTCCGTGATTATACCGTTGCCTGTCACAACTCCATAATACGGATAATTATACCACGTGTAGGTATAAGTACCAGGTCGTGTTGGGTGCCAGTTCCAGTCACCACTATGCAAAATCGGAAGGGTGTCTTGTAAGCGTACGTCAATAAGATACGTACCAGACTTATAAAATCTCAAATAAACATTTCTATTATATTCTGCACTCCAACCAAAGGTAGCCGGACTAAAGGTTGTTCCCTGTAACTTCCAGTTTCTGCAAAGTAACCGGGTGGAATCAGAGTCAGTAATTTCCGGTGCCTTGTTGGCAGTTATCAGAATAGTACCTGCTTCTGTAGATAATTTGAAGAGCAATGTATCACCTTCAATCGTTATATCGGTCAGTGTGCCAAGTTCTGAAATGTTAACCTCACTAGAATCGGTTATGTCATATTTTCCTGCAAACACTTCGCCGCTACTAATAGAAACAAGATAGGTGCTGTCGTTGAAAAATTCAATTGATGACAGTTGAGCTGCTTCCTGAGACCTGGAAGAAACATGTGAGTTGGCATCAATAACCCACTTGCCGTTAATGGCACTTGCCAATGTTCTTTCCGGTAAAGGAGTTTTCGGGGTTTCGGTTTCTTTTTGGCAGGCATAGATTCCCGCAACTATTACTATCAGCAGTAAAAGTTTGAGTATGTACTTTGATTTCATCATAAAAGGTTAACGTTACACGGGGGTCGGTAATGTTTTTTTCGGTAATATTTTATTGCTAAATAGTATGTTATTGACTTAAGTCAATAAAACTGCTTCCCGGAGATTGTAAGATGCGCATATTACAAATCCGGTTTACTGTATCATGAAATCGGTAACACTATATTACAGAAACAACACAAAGACTGACATGATAATATCGATATTAAAAAACCATATTGCTTATCATACTTATTCCGGTGAAGTGGAAGTGTCGCTGGATTTCTGTCCCCCGGGCAGCCTGCCTCCAGGCAGGCAATTTTCTCGCCAAGTATGTCAACCACTTTGATACCGTGTTGCTTGAACCAACGAGGCCCCACAAAAGGAGACTTTACGGAGAGCTGGCAGGTGCAGCGCACCGTGATATTTATAGAAGCCCGGTAGAGATTCGTATTGTCGAGCCGCAGCGGGGCGAAATATGAATTTATTGCTGTATAAATGTGGTCTTTCTTTTAAGAACAGCTTCTATTTTTCCAAGCTGTGAAACCTGCGTGGGGACACGCAGGTGGGCGGTCGGTTTGATCCTGCATGCTTCAGGCATGCAAAGCCCCGCATAAAGAGGCATTACGGAGAACTGGCAGGTGCAGCGTACCGGGACATTTATAGAAGCCCGGTAAAGATTCGTATTGTCGAGCCGCAGCGCGGCGAAATATGAATTTATTGCTGTATAAATGTGGTCTTTCTTTTAAGAACAGCTTCTATTTTTCCAAGCTGTGAAACCTGCGTGGGGACACGCAGGTGGGCGGTCGGTTTGATCCTGCATGCTTCAGGCATGCAAAGCCCGCAAAAGGAGGCATTACGGAGAACTGGCAGGTGCAGCGCACCGGGATATTTATAGAAGCCCGATAAAGATTCGTATTGTCGAGCCGCAGCGCGGCGAAATATGAATTTATTGCTGTATAAATGTGGGCTTTCTTTTAAATACAAGCTTCTATCTTTCTAAGCTGTGAAACTTGCGTGGGGACACGCAGGTGGGCGATCGGTTTGATCCCGCATACTTCAGGCATGCAAAGCCCCGCAAAAGGAGGCATTACGGAGAACTGGCAGGTGCAGCGCACCGGGACATTTATAGAAGCCCGGTAAAGATTCTATTGTCGAGTCGCAGCGCGGCGAAATATGAATTTATTGCTGTATAAGTGTGGTCTTTCTTTTAAATACAAGCTTCTATTTTTCCAAGCTGTGAAACCTGCGTGGGGACACGCAGGTGGGTGGTCGGTTTGATCCTGCATACTTCAGTCACACAAAGCCCCGCAAGAATAACGCAAGGCGGGAGAAAGAAGCTACATAAAAAGAAGTTTGTTATTCGCTGCACCCCATACCGGCCGATTTGAAAAGGGAGACATCTGCGTTTGATATTCTTTTTCCATTCCAAACAAAAATACGTGAAGATAGGTGTCGATGTAGCGTGCTGCCTTGTTGCGTGTCTTCACGCAACACTCCCCGGTTGCTGATTTACAGAAGATTTGATCCTGTATACGACCTGGCAGGCAAAGATCGCAAAGGGAAGAAGCTGCTTAAAAACGTTTCTCACCCAAACAAGAAGTACCGCAAAAGGAGGCATTGCGGAGAACAGCGGGCAGACAAATACGGAGACGCCTGCCTGCATTTATTCTATCAACAATGTGGAAGATAAAATATAGTTTGGAATTTATTCTGTAGCGCCGCTCCCCTCCGCTACGGGAGAGAGATAAAGGGTAAGGGGCACTACCGCTTCAGGCTGATCGTCAGCAACCGGCTTGTTTTCTCCGTTACCTTAAACCGGTCATCAATACGCTGCCCTACTACCCAGATGATCTTTTTCCCGGATTCCAGCACCCATATCTTCTCTTTTTCTACCAGTGATAATTTGTTGTCAATAAAGAAGCGGGACAGCTTTTTCTTTTTGCGCATACCCAACGGGTAGAAATAGTCACCCTGTTTCCATCTCCTTAATAGCAGCGGGAATTGTATATCCTTTGCATCGAGCATGGCGATGGTGGCATCTCTGGAAATACCGGCTTCTGCATTGATCTTTTTCAGGCTGAGCGTTAAACGCCCTTCCTGGAAGAATGCTTCGTTATCGTTTTCTTCTATCAGCAGGATATTATTTTGTTGTTCCTCCAGTGGCGAAATGATCAGCCGGTTCCTGTTCTTCAGGATCCGGTGTGTAGGAGAGAGGATAAATTTACCGGTTTCGCTATTCGCCAGTGAAATGATTTCGCCTGTCTGTTTCGGTTGAAACCCATATTCCCGTATAATTTCGTAAACGATGGTCTGCAACGGCTTTTGCTGCAGGAGCTTTACTACGGGTATTTCTATATTGTTCCCTTTATATTCCAGGAGCCTTTTTTTATGAAGCGCTATGGCCTGGTCATACAATTGTGTACCCTCCCTGAAGCGGGTAATATTATCCTTCATATTTTCTTCTGCCCCGGGAATGGCTTGGCTGATCAACGGAATGACCTGGTGCCTGAAAAAATTCCGGGTATACTTATCCGATTGGTTGCTGGAATCTTCTACAAAAGAAAGATTGTTTTCGGCAACAAAGCTTTGAATATCTTTTTTGGTTGCAAACAGGAGCGGACGTACCAGCTTTTCCTGTTTCGGTAGTATGCCTTTTAGCCCCTGCATACCCGTTCCTTTAAAGAGATTCATCAGGACGGTTTCTATATTATCATCCCCGTGATGTGCTGTAACCAGGAGGGAGGGTTGTTTTGCCGGCAGGGGAGATATTACGTCATTGCTTGCAAGCAGCGAATAAAACCATTCATACCGAAGCTCACGGGCAGCTACCTGTATGGATATTTTTTTATCGGCGGCATAGCGGGCAGTATCAAACTGTTTTACCAGCACAGGTACCCGGTATTGCTCTCCCAATGATCGTACAAACTGTTCATCCCGCTCACTTTCCGCTCCCCGCAGCCGGAAATTGCAATGCGCTATCACAAAGCGGAATCCTGATTGCCTGCACAATTCGCACAAAACCACAGAATCCATGCCACCGCTCACAGCCAGCAGAAGCGTATCATGCTGCCCGAATAGTTTTTCCTGATCAATAAATGTTACAAATGCCTGTTGCAGATCCATTGTTTGGGTTTCAGTCTTCACTTATTTCTTCATATGCCGACAGCAGTTCATTATAGGCCCGTCTTTCGCCTGTAATGTTGGTGATCTCCAGTCCTCTTTTGTACCATCGCACCGCATCCTCTGTTTCGCCTGCTCTTTCCAGCAACTTCCCCAGATGGTAATAGCTGCCGGTATACCCCGGATCATGCTCCAGCACTTCTATCAACAGCGTTTTGGCTTTAGTGTTGTTTCCTTCTTTCATATATTCCAAAGCCAGTGCATGTTTGAGAAAACTATCATTTGGTGATTTTTTCAACATTTCTTCCAGTTGCAGTTTTCTATCCATAGAGAAGTGAATATATTTTTACGGATTTTGTGATAAAAATAAAAACGCGAACGTTATATTTGCAATACAATTAGTTGCTTATGCAACTTTATTAAGGTCTAAACGCTATTTTAATGAAAATACTTGTCTGCATCAGTAAATCACCTGATACTACCGCAAAAATAGCTTTCACTGATAACAATACGAAATTCGCTACCGATGGGGTGCAATGGATCATCAA